>CAMFKA010000037.1 GCA_945957185.1 uncultured Chlamydiaceae bacterium
GGGTACGATCATGTGATCTCTCTATTAAAAGAGGGAGTAACGGAGCTCGATCTCGCCATGGAATTGGAAATATTTTGGAAAAGGAAAGGCGCGGACGGATTAGGTTTCGATCCCATTATTGCCTTTGGAGCCAATAGCTCCATGCCCCACTACCGGCCGCAAAATGTTCCATTAAAAAACGGGGATACCGTCCTCATTGATATCGGAGTCAAGTTACAAGGCTACCACTCGGATATGACTAGAGTCGTCTTTTTTGGAGAACCCGATCCCAAGATGAAAGAGCTTTACAACGTCGTGTTGCGTGCGCAGAAAAAAGCCGTTGCAGCATGTGCTCCGGGCATTACAACCGGAGAATTAGACAAAATTGCGCGCGATTCGATGACGGAAGAGGGGTATGGCGACCTCTTTACCCACGGTTTAGGGCACGGTGTTGGACTTGACATTCACGAAAAACCCGTGTTGAAATCAAAACATCCTGAAAGTGGTACCGTTTTGCAACCCGGCATGGTTCTTACCATTGAACCCGGCGCTTACATTCCCGATTTAGGGGGCATTCGAATCGAAGACACGTTGATCGTAACGGAAGAAGGACACGAAACAATTACGTTAACAGAAAAGATCGAAGTGAAACCCTTGCCTTTAAAATGAAAATTTTATAGAAGTAGCTCTTCTGCTGTCACAGCATTACTCCGGGGGACTTCTATGGTTGCGTTTGATCTGTTCAATCGTTTTGTTTGCGTCGCTATTGCGGGCGCATTGTTCATCCCAATTCAAGGATATGCGGGCGGCTACTACAACGCCAAAACAGTTTCCTCGGAAATTGCGATGGAAGAAAGCACATTAAAAGAATTAGTGACTCCCGAAAAAGAAACTCCACCGGAAGAGCTTTCCCTCATCGAAAATGTTTCTAAAAATGAAACGTTGACGATTTTATCCAAAGCCTTGCAAGCTGCCGATCTCAGCAACGTATTAAAGGGAAACGGACCTTTTACGCTTATAGCGCCCACCGATTTTGCATTTAATCAACTTCCCCCAGGAACCTTACAGAATCTCCTTAAGCCCGAAAACAAAGGGCAATTAGCAAAAATTTTAACGTACCACATTATTCCTGGCCGAAAGTCGTTGGCAGGGCTTAAAACAGGAAAGCTCAAAACTTTAAACGGCAAAGAGCTAGACGTTAAAGTGGAGAAAAATCACGTGTCTATCAATGGTGTTACCGTTTCACAACCGGAAGTGGTTGGGCTCAACGGCACCATCATCATTCTCGATCAAGTTTTGTTACCTTAGTATTCTCCGCGTTGCCTTGCTACTGTTCCTTGAAATAGCGCTAAATGAAGTTGTAATTTAAAGGGAAATCGTTAAGAATCAGTGTCTACATTTTAAGGAAATTTCTGCATGCGACATTTTTTTCTACTATGCGTATGTCTGCTCTCTGCGACATCCTGCGCAAGACCTTGCCACAACTACCCTGTCTTCGGCGCTCACGAATTCGTCATGGACTCCTACATGATTCGGCAAGGCAAAAACTCGATTTTGACCCTTGAAGGGCAAGATGTTGGCGACCTTCCTGAAGAGACGATGGAAGAGTATCAAGACGTCATTGCTGAAGACGATATCCTTAACATCGCCGTCTACCACCCTAAACGTAAAGACTTAATGGAAGCGGTTCAGTTCATCAACAAAACTGTTGGCGGCTTTAAAGTTGTAGACGGGTACATCGATCTTCCTGATATCCCTCCAGTCGAAGTTGCAGGACTCACGTTAGATGAAGCTCGCACTAGGCTGCAGGACGCTTTTAGAGACCAAATTCAAGATGTCGAAGTTTTTGTTACCTATCACGACCGCCTCAGCAGAAAGGTGGAATTGGCGGGTATGGTCGCCCATCCTACTATTCCTGTGGATGGGAAAATCCGTTTGTATGAAGTGATCGCAAAAGCGCACATTCCCCCTGATGCTAACCTATTTATGAGCTACGTCGTCAGAGATGATTGCCCTCTTCCGGTTGACTTGTATAAACTGATGAACCAAGGGGACATGTCGCAGAACATCGTTATGAGAGGCGGAGACAAAGTTTTCATCGCTAGCCCGAGAGATTCTGCTGTCATGGTGATGGGAGAGGTGTTTGCTCCAAGAGCCGTCCCTCTGCCGTATGGATTTATGTCGCTTCGCGAAGCGATTGTTTCTGCAGGTGGAATTCCCTTTACCGGCAACAAAAACTGCATTCAAGTTATTCGTGGAAACCTCAATTGCCCCAAAATCTATGTGTTATCGTGGGAGCATATTGTTCACTTGCCTAACGACAGCTTACTGCTTATGCCCGGTGACACCATTTATATCTCACCGAAACCGATTACCGAATGGAATCGATTTATTGATCAACTGTTCCCAAGCTTCAATGGCGTCATTGCTGCATGGGAAATCTATAGATTCTCAAAATAGAGGGCTCGTATGACTGACAAGCGAAAAGAGCAAGATTATCTGGTGACTTTTTCAGATCTTCGTATGATCCTCAAAGAGTCGAAAAAGAAGATTATTTTCGGGGGTGTCGTCTGCGCGTGCCTTTTGGCGCTAATGACCTTGAGCAAGCCTCCCAGATATACCGGAGAGGGAACTTTCCGAGAGAAATCGAAAGGAGACGGCGCCGACTCCAAATCGCTCACCAACTTGTTGACTGGGGGAGGAGGATCTTCCGCTGAAAGTGCGGCGCTCTCTTCGATGCGCTCTCGTAAAGTGATTCAAATTCCCGTTCAGGAATATGGGCTGCAAGCCACTATTAAACCGTACTCCCCATACCCAAAGATCGTCGCGAAGGGTTACGAAGTTCTACGCAACATCAAAGACAATTTGAAAATCGAATATGCCATCTTGCGGGATCGCCCGCGTCCCTCCATCACATACAAGAAAGACGACATCAAAGTTCGGAACATTCGTTACAATCAAGAGATCCCCACCGAATATTATTTGACGATGCTCAACCAGAAAGACTTTGTTGTCAACAATCCTGAAACGAAATTTTCTGCTAGAGGAACCTTTGGAGAGCAATTTCAGGAAGGAGACACCTTCTTTGTTGTCGAACCCAACACCGACACGAATTTGGAAGGGAAGAAATTCATCCTCACTGTTAGCCCCCTTCATCAAGTTGCTGAAAGCATCAGCAAAAACATCGTCGTCGAATTTGACCGAACAGATAAAGGGCTCATTAAACTGCGTTACGACCACCCCAATCGCGAAACAGCGACTAATGTGATCAATGGAGTGATGCAGGGATACCGTCAATACCTTCTGCAAGAGCACCAAAAGCAATCGCAACAGCAAATTGCCTACCTGCAAAAACGGCAAAACGAGATGGGCAGTAAGTTAAAAAGCCTTTTAGAGACGCATGCAGGGAACTTATCCTCCACAAACAACAACATCGAATTTCTAGTCTCTACTAACCAATCGTACAGAAAAAAGCTGCTCACCATCGAATTGGAATCACTACATTTGATTAAAGCGTTAGAAGAGGGATCTTCCTATTTCGAAAGACACACTGCCGAAGGGGAATATCAGGGCAATTTACAACAAATTCTTTCCGAAATCCGTAAACTACGTCAACAAAACGACTCGATTCAGCTCGCTTTACGAGGCTTTAACCACGAAGACAACCCTATCGCTAGCGCGCAGTTCGATGAACAGATGCAAACGATGCACGAGATCAAACAATACGAAGAAGAGATTCGTTACCTGCAAGTCGCTATTGTCGAAGAGATGCTCCCTATCGAACAGCTTTCTATTCTTTCAAACCCCAAATACCTCGTCAGCTCTTGGTATCAAAAAACGTTGCAGGCGTATAACGAATATCGCGAATGTGAATCGAATGAAAAGTTGACCAAACAAATCGAATGGGAATCGTGCCGCAATCACTTTAAAGAGTATCTCAGCAACCTCCAACACGTCCTTCAGGTGCTTGAACGCACCATGCGTGAGCGGTTAACACATCAACAGAACCCTTTTCAGGAGTTTGAAGGAATCTCTTTGGAAACTGCGCAGCAACTTTACGTCTCATACAGCAAGGAGAGCAGTGAACTCGAAGCGCAACGGGCACAAATCTTATTTGTCATCGAAAAATTAGACGATCCCCAATTTGAAATCAGTTCCCTTAGCAGCATCCTTCAAGACCCTGTCAGCAAAGAAATGGTCGCTCATGCCAGCTCTCTCGTCCTCGCCATTAAAGACGAAAACAACAGAACGAATCGTGAGTTGGAGCGTCTGAAACAGGAGTTGGCGCTGCAGCGTGGGTTCTTGACAATGCATTTGAAGCAGACTGTCCAGTTACTATCTTTAAAAGAAGATGTTATTAAAGAAAAAATTTCTTCTCTTCAAAGCATCACGCAAGAACTGATTCGTCAACAGATCACCATCTTAGAAAATCACCTTCTCGACTATGCTAAATCGCGCTTAGAAAGCTTGGCACACGAACGCTCTGTTATCGAACAGCACCAATCCGACATCCAAAGAGAAATGGCTTCGACACCGGGGATTTGGGCATCACAAAAATTGGTGGATCAGGAGATGGAGATCAATAAAAGGATCGTTCAAGATATCGCTTCGCTCGTCGAATCCAAAAACATTTCAGGAAATATCGAGCTTAACCAATCAGGACCTTTCGACCAAGCCATCATCCCCGTTTACCCTAAGTCTCCCTATATGTTCCTCTTTGCCGGTTTAGGCGGTTTTTTGGGAGGTCTTTTAACACTGGGATACGCGTTTACTCAAACTGTTAGCAAAGGGGTTCGCGCGACTGTCGATAACATCGGCCTTTCCGGAGGATTCACTCTCGGGAAGCTTTCAAGGTATTTTATTCCGGGGAAGACAGAAGATCTCAACGACCAAGACCTTGAAACATTGCGACGCCTTATCAATCGCTATTCGGACTCTAAAGAGCCTATAAAATTACTCTTGGTCGAAAATAACGGGCCGGACTATTCAATTGATCTGGCAAGGTTGTTACGACTACAGGGGATCTCTAGTGTTATCGTTCCCCTTAATTTTGATGAGGAGTCTGCTCCGGGGCTTTTACAGTACTTAGAGGGCTCGTTATCGACATTCCCACCAATTGAAGGGTTCAACGGAGTTCACCGCGTTCTTTCCGGTGGTGTTTCGCGCTTTGCTGCTGAACTCACAAGTTCGCAGAAATTCAAGGATTATATCGATGAGCTATCCAAATCATACCGTTGGGTGATTGGCGTGACACGCGGTTCCGCAGCCAGTGCGGAAGCGGAAGTGTTGCTGTCGATATTTGATAATGTCGCTGTGACCTTTAAAGGAGAGCGCCTCAATCAATTGTACCCTTATCTTCTGAACCCACACACATCCTTTTTGGAAGGGTAACATCCAATGAAAGGAACGGATTAACGCGGAGACGCAGGGGCGCAGGGACGCGGAGTTTATAATACAGAAAAACTCCGCGCCTCAGCGTCCCCGCGTCTCCGCGTTGTGCTGCTAGTGCTAGCGTTTGCGTTCGGGATTGGTGCCGGTTACGGCGAATTCTAAAAATTCGGCATCTACTGCTGCCGGCACGGATTTAAATCGCTCTAATGCATTGCGCGCGTCCAAAGAAGGGTTGTCCTTATACCTTTTATACGCCTCGATACGACTCTGCATGATTTCTGCTACCACTTGCGGGTTTCCGTATACTGCAAGCAGAGTTTCTTGCGGAGCTAAATAGACACTTAATTTTTTATACGCCTGCATATTTGCAAAGGAGAATAGGGAGCAGTAATTCCGAGGCGTTACTTCGACATCTCCGCCTTCTTCATCGATTCCTTCGTCAGAAGAGGGACAGGCAGAACATCCATTCACCACATTGACAAAGAGGGATTGAAGTGACCCTAAATCCATTTGAATAAACTGCTCTGCGGTTTTTGGGCGATCCTCCAAAGGCATTGACTGTCCCACGCGGATGATGGAGTCTATCAATTCTGAAAACATCATTGAGGGGTCGGTAAAGCCCCCTTTTTTCATTTCGGCTTGTACAAAAGGCTGCTGCCCATAAAGAGTTAGCATCAAATTTCTCAACAACACTTTGGTGGGATCGCGACGTTGAGAATCTTCTTCAAACAGAGGCCTTAGGCTAATAAATGATGAACCTTTAGGATTGTTATTAGGAGGCTTGTCGCCACCCTCTTTCTCATCTTTTGATTCCTTTTTTTTCGGTTTCATATCGTTATAATACGTCACGGCTGCACGATTCATCCATTCGCGCTCGCTGTTAACCATGTAATTAACGATATCTTTTTCGAGAGCATGTCTAGGAATAAAAAGTTCAAGTCTGGAGTAGGTGATCAGAGCGATCACCATGATCAAAACGGAAGTTTGTATCAATAAGCCCATCGTTTACTCGTATGTGATCATAATTTCAGACATTGCTAAAGGGAAAATAAAGCGATTGCGGTGTTGCCCTTTATAGATTTCCAATTTTACTAACGCCGGCAGCTTGCGGTAATCGTTTTTCCAATCCGGAATCCACTGCCCTTTTGGGAGCTCTTCGATCAGCGATTGATTTTTATCTTCTTTAACCTGCACGCCGATGTCCTTCCAGATCAATTCGCGATTGATATCCATGCCGGTAAAAAAGCTCCAGGTTATTTTGTCGACCCCTTCGGCGAGCACCTCGGTCTTCACGGGCGGGACGCCGGAGAGCTCCCAACGTAGCGGCGAGGGGAACATAGCGAAAACAAGTTGCTTTTTAGCGTTCACATAGATTTTTCCAAGAGCGACACCGGAGAATGCGCTATTATTGGAACCTTCATTATTGAATAGAAACGTCAAACTGGGGGAGTTTCCGTAATGGCTTGTGAAGAAGTTGTAATTGGTTTTGAGTTCCGCTGATTTATTTTTTATTTTTCTGCTTTTGTAGTAGGGGATAGACTGAGGAAGGAGTTCCGAAAGTCTATTCTGGAGATATAACATTTCAAAGGCGCGTTTTTCCGTTTCTTTTCCCTTATTGCCCATATAGCTGACATAGGCATAAAAACCCATGAGGGCGGCTAAGGCGGCCATAGCGAGTCCCATTGCTACTACCAGCTCTATCATCGAAAATCGGAGTCTACGTTTCGCTTTCATGCGCTTGCTCCGCTTCTGATTTTAATTTCACTACAGGAATTTTATAAACGAATTCTATCGGAGAAGCCCCTTTAGTCCCTTTTTCTGTAAATCGGTATGTCAATTTTGTTAAGGCGGCGATATAGATTCCTTTATTTTTCCCTTTCATTAACACTAATTGGGCTGTCAGGGTGACATCGTAGGGAAAGGAAGCGTCCATACCCGCCTCATTTAAAACATCTTGAGGAATAGGTATTTGAACTTCATTTTTTTGCGTGATGGAATCGAAAGGGATTTCGCGGCGGTGCAGCTTCTCCAATATGCTTCCATGAATGAGTGTCACAGCATGATCTATTTTCAGAGTCTCGACAAAACGAGTTTGCTCACGAAAGATCGCCAAATTCGGATAGATTAATGGAGCGAGAGAAAAGAGAATCAACACGAAGGCGATCATGACCTCTAATAGCGAAAATGGGCGTTGCTGAAGGCTATGGTTCATTCAGTGCCCTCTCAAAAACCTCGTTGCGTGTGATGGAGGCAATTGCGACGTCCGGTTCCTCTCCACACGATTTTGGTGGGGTCGTCTCAGCTGTTATCGCAGAGGGATATCCCGGTAGACAAATGTACGCTTCAAGAGCTCCCTTCTCACCTAATTCTCGAGCCGACGACAGCCCCATTACTCCTTTGCTCAATCCACCACCGTTGGGATAAAAATAGATTGTGCGTTCGCTTTCGCCTCGATCGGGAAATGTGAGGTCGTTAAAATGAATGGAGTGCACTTCTGTTAGGACTTTGGCGTTACTTGTGAGCCATTTTTCCCATTTCGGGTCGAGCTTGCAGTCCGTTTCGATTTTAGTTTGAATTCCATCTTTTTGCTTACTCAATTTCAAGCGTGTGCCTTGACCGTAGATCAACATCAGCTGTTCTGCACGGTTAAGCCCCTCTACAACAATGTTGACATCATTATTGAATTTTTGTTGCTGGATAAGGTTGCGAATATTAAAAGCCACCGCGCCGATCACTACGCTAAGGAGAGCGAGAACCATAAGAATCTCGATCAGAGTGAAGCAGCGGCGGTGACTTTTTACGAGGTTCATGATCAATGAGAGCGCTTATATTCGTCGTACTTTCTCGAATGCACTTGGATATTGCCATCCTGATCGAGAGTCACTTCGTATTTCTCTCCCCATCCATCGTTGATGAGTTCGTTGGGTTTGTTGACCAGAGGAGATTGTCTGACAACGCTCTCCCACTTCGACTCGATATTATCGGTGAGACCACGATCTTCTGCCGCAGCGAGGTTAAGGATGGTTGTCAGGCGCTCTATCCCCATTTCGGTTTTAAAAGCTTTTCCTTTTTCCAAGGTTCCGGTGTAGTTGTAGGCTATCACGCCGGTAATCATCGCAATCAGAAACATAACGATAACGATTTCGATCAAAGTGATCAGTCTTCTACTTTTTTTATACATCATTCCTCACACTCCTAGTGAACTGACATCGGTTAAGGGAACCAATACCGCTAGTAAAATGGTTCCGATAACCACTCCGATAAAAATTAAAATAAGGGGTTGGACTAGTGCCAACGCCCGATCCAGAGTTTTTTCTAACTCTGCTTCGTACATCTCTGCAATTTTATTGAGCATCACCACGCTGTTCCCTGACTCTTCACCCACTTTGATCATCCGAACCATCATTTGGGGAAACCAGCGCGATTTTTGCAGCTCGGTGCTGAGGGAGCTCCCCTCAACGATGCGGGCTTCCGCATCTATTATTTCTTTCTCCAATACAACATTTCCCATCACTTGTCTAGCGATCCGCATCGCATCGATCATAGTCATCCCCCCTTGTTGAAGAGTGCCTAGAGTCCGACAAAATCGCGCTGTTGCCGCTTGTTTCATCAAGGTTCCAATGATGGGCAGTTTGATGAAGTGGGATTCTACCCACGCTTTTCCTGTTGGCGATCGAAAATAGTAGAATATGCCGCTGATGATTGCAGCAATTGTGGGGAGGAGTACCCACCACCAATTCTGGAGGAAGTGGCTGGCGCTGATCACAAAAGTTGTAAAACTATTCAATTTTCGCCCTTCGAACAACCCTTCGATTGAAGGGATCACAAACATAAGAAGAGCGACGACCACTAATAATGAAAATGTCGCCAAGACAGCAGGGTAAATCATTGCGGTAGAAATCTGTCTTTTTAAGGCATTTTGCTTCGTAAGGAAGATGCTTAATTTTTCTAATACCGGCCCTAAGGCTCCCACGGACTCACCCGCTTTCACCATAGAGCAATACAAACGATCAAAACTAACCGGATAGGCGCTCATCGCTTCGGAAAGGCTAACGCCCCCTTTAATCTGTTCGCAAATGCTTAGTAAAATTCGATCGTACGCTTCCCCTCTCGATTGCTCTTCGATGGCGATAAGGCTTTCGTAGAGAGGGATTCCCGCGCTAACCAACTGAGATAACTGCACTGTAAATGCCTGTAGATCATCGCCCGTCAGATTTTGTCTTTTGGAAACGTTCTCTTTGATTTCAATTTTGGCGACCATGAGACCTTGGCCGCGAAGTTTATCTTTTGCATCGCGTTCGGATTGCGCTTCAATGACACCTTTACGTTTTTTTCCGGAGGAAGTGATTGCTTGATATTGGTAGAGTGCCATCGGTGTTACTCCTGCCCCTCGACTCCTCGAGTCGAACGGAGCACCTCGTTACACGTTGTGATCCCTCTAAGAACAAGTTCGACGCCATTGTGGAGAAGGCTGATCATTCCGCTTTGTAGAGCGATGCGACGCAGTTCCACAGCATCGGGGCTTTTGACGATTTGCTTTTTAAGGGCGTTATTGAGTGTCATCAATTCGTATAAACCGTGTCGACCCTTGTATCCCGTACCAAAGCAAGAGGGGCATCCCCTACCGCGATAGATCACGCGATTGTTTAGAGCTTGAGGCGTTAATCCTATCATCATGAGCTCTTGCTCGCTGGGATGGTAAGCCGTTTTGCAGTCGGGACAGATTTTTCTAACAAGGCGCTGTGCCAAGATGCCAATGATCGTAGAGGAGAGGAGGTAGGGTTCGATTCCCATATCGACTAAGCGAGTGATGGCAGAGGGCGCATCGTTGGTGTGGAGGGTGCTTAGAACAAGGTGGCCTGTTAAAGACGATTGGATGGCAATTTCAGCAGTTTCCGTATCTCGGATCTCCCCTATCATGATGATATCCGGGTCTTGCCGAAGAATATGTCTTAGTCCGGTTGCAAAGCTTAAGTTAATTTTGGGGTTCACGCTAATCTGTGCGATCCCTTTGAGGTTGTATTCGACAGGATCTTCGATAGTCATGATATTTGTTTCGTCGTCATGAAGATCGTGGATAGCACTGTAGAGAGTCGTTGTTTTACCGCTTCCCGTCGGACCGGTGACCAGGACAATTCCTTCCGGCATAGCGATCAGGCGGCGAAATTCGTCGTAGACAGCGGGGATCATTCCCATGCGGTCTAGACCTAAAACGACGTTCCCTTTGTCTAGAATACGAAGAACGATTCTCTCTCCTCCGGCGACAGGAACAGTACTCACCCTAAAATCGATCTCTTTGCGGCCCATTTTCAGTTTAATTCTTCCGTCTTGAGGAAGGCGGTGTTCTGCGATATCTAGCTTTGAGATCACTTTTATACGAGTCAGCAGCTGGGCTTGATACTCTTGTGCCGGAGCGTGTCGATTTTGCAGTACCCCGTCGATGCGGTAGCGAACGCGAAGACGATCTTCAAAAGGTTCAAAGTGAATATCGGAGGCGCCTTGTTGGATTGCTTCTATCAAAATTAAGTTCAGTAATTTGATAACCGGAGCTTGCGCCTGCCTATCGTCGAGAAGGTCATACACCTCGACTTCCCCGTCTCCTTTTCCCTCTTCCGCACCCATCGTCGCGAGCATTTCCGATGCCGCGCCGGATTGTTGATTGTAGCAATCGTTGATGGCGTGAAGGATGACGTCATGGGGAACATAGATCGTCTTTACTTTTTTATTGAGAAGAAGACGAAGCTCTTCAACAGGTTCCAGATTCAGAGGATCTGAGACAGCAATGATCACAGTTCCCTGTCTTTCATCCACCGGTAAGACCACGTGTCGTTTAACAAAGGAGTAGGGGATGGTGCGGTAAAAATCGATAGGGAAGGAGAAATCCGTCAACGTTTCGTAAATTTCTAGTCCAAACTGCTTTGCTAGGGCGCGAGAGTGATCATCGCCCCCTAACATTCCCGATTGGATGAAATCCGGATTTCCGTCCGTCCTATCTTCCATCATACTCTCCGCATGGGCAGACGCAGCGATCCGGAGCAGGCCCAAACAAGAGGGTCATACTTCCGCTGAAAATCATCTCTTTTTCCAGGCGACGCGCCTCTACAAGCTTGCAAAGGAAGCAAGGGATATCTCCCGGGCGTCGCAGCATCTCTTCGCAACGAATGCGATTTAAGTCTTCCACTGGATCGCGAATGATTTTCGGAGTAATGAAAATAAACATCTCTGTCGAATCTTCCGTCACGGACGTAGTGCTAAAGAATTTACCGATCCCCGGCAATTCCCCCAAGAATGGAATAGACTGTTCGCTGTCTTGCGTTTGCTTTTTGCGCAGTCCACCAACGATCACCGTTTGGCCATCGGGAATTCTGACTTGGTTGATGACGTTACGACGGATCACATCAGGACGGTCGTTGATGTTACGGCGTATCGTTTCAAACAGCACGTCGGTATCCAAGGTGACATAGTCCACGCCATCGCTGTCGGGATCATCCATATCAGCCATATGGATGGTAGGCGTGATATTGATTTTAATCCCGTAACGGGCCCGTGCAAAAGCGTCTTTAGAGGTTAAGCCTCCCACCTCTTGAATCAAGTACACCCCGGTATTCACCGAGATCTCTTCATCGACGTTGATGGTTGCAAGAGTTTGGTTTTGCGCTAAAACTGAAGGGCTGGAATTAATTTGGATATCATCCTGAGAAATCAGAAATTTGTAGGCGAAATCGTAAGCAGGAAGCCCTCCACCTTTTTTACGGCTCATCAGAAACTGAAGCACGCCCAACCCTTCGGTTGTGGGGCCAATCAGACTGGAGAAGGGATTAACGCGGAAAATATCGCTCCAAAACAGACATGTTTTATTTGTATTTGAGGCGCAAGAACCTACGCGCAAGAAGTTCAAACCGATATCGTCTTGTTTTGCGACACT
>CAMFKA010000038.1 GCA_945957185.1 uncultured Chlamydiaceae bacterium
TTCCTCGCGGGCTCGTCACCGTAGGCTACATAAGAGACGCCCAAAGGGCTTAGCGTACATACGTCAATACACACAAAATGATAACAACATTAATTGTCGCAGAGCTCCCAGGGAGACCCTTATGTGGTCTACGGGCTTACCAAACTATTGCCAAGCTGAGGACGGCTTCCATCTAGCGCATACTCTAGGGTGGCAATCAAAATCTCAACATAATGATTTGATCTAAATTCACCTAAAACTCTATTATAAGCGACATTTTAACCGGAGAACCCTCTATGTCATCTATTGGAAAAATCATCTCACTAAAACCCGCTGACTTCACTCGTCTCGGGACAAACGTCGCCTACGTAGGTGCAGGTCTAGTATTAGGAGCCCTCATCACGCATACTGTTTATGGGATAGCCACAACTTTCTTTAAAACAGCAAATGAATCGTTCAAAAACATTTTGGCGGTAGGAAGCATCCTCGCGGGTGTCGCGGTCACTTACGTTTGCGCTCCACAAGTTGCCCTTTTCGCATTGTCTGCTACAAAAATTTTGGAGATCACGCTATTGACCGCTGCGACTGCAGGAATCGTCAAATTAGCCGGTCCCGAAGACAAATCGATTGTTTTGGTTGAGATTGTTGCGCTACCAATTCTTGGAATTGCAGGTGGTTTGCTAGGAAAGTATGCGATCTTGGTAGCCGGAGCTGCTGGATCGATTTGGGCATCCAAATTCGTATAAGCCGAGCGGGTTTCGCTAGAGGAAACCCGTAATTTAGCACTTAATCCTCCCCTCTGCTAAATTTCTTTGACAAATATTTCCTCATATTTTACACTCAGGGTAGATAGAGAAATTGGAAGAACTTAAACCTGAGAGGTTTTTCTTGAAAACCCTGCTTGTCAAACGATCAAATAAACAAGAACGAGAGCGATCAGTCCTCCTCGGTCTTGTTGAGTTCTATCTAAAAACAGGCAAACCGGTAGGCTCCAACACCCTCAAAGAAGCCGGTTTCGAAGACTTAAGTTCCGCTACTATCCGCAACTATTTTGCCAGTCTCGAAGAGGACGGCTATCTCGTTCAGCAGCACTCTTCCGGAGGAAGAATCCCAACCGACAAAGCGTTACAGCTTTACGTTAACGAACACATCGAATCCACCGCGATCGACTCTACTCACGAAAAAATTTTTCAACAGCTGGAACAATCAGATTCCAAAGAGATCGCCCGTTACTTGCAGCGCGCTGCCGATACATTAAGCGATCTGACCGGGTGTGCCGTATTTTTAAATGCGCCTCGTTTTGACCAAGACTTCATCGTCAATATCAAATTTGTCGAAGTGGACATCCATCGCTGCTTATGCGTTCTCATCACAAGTTTTGGTGTCATTCACACAGAAGTTGTCAATATCGACAAGAAATTGAGCACCTTTACCATCAAGAGAATCGAAGGGTACTTCCATTGGAGATTGACCGGTCACGGCAAGCCCGAAAAGATGGATCGGGACGAGGAAATTCTCGCTCAACATCTCTATAATGAAGTGATGGTGCGCTACATTGTCGGGTACTCCAATTTCATCGACGACGAAATCTACCGCACCGGTTTTTCAAAACTACTTCGCTATCCGGAATATCAAGAGGCAACAGCTTTATCCGGAGCCCTCTCTCTTTTCGAAAACTCCCAAAGCATGCGGCATCTTCTCCATGAAACCTCGAAACACGACGGCATCAAAGTTTGGATCGGCTCCGCATTAGAAAAATTCACCTCCGACCACCACCATACCGCTGTCCTTGCGACCCCCTACCGCGTGAATAAGCAGATCGTGGGCTCCATCGGGATATTAGGACCCTCGCGCATGGAATACAAAACGATGTTTGGTATCCTCCATCACTTTTCAAATGCGATTTCCAAAACACTCACGCGCGATGTTTACCAATTTAAGATTACTCTTCGAAAGCCCACCCACGAAGTCCATGGGTTGCTGGTCGATGAATCAAAACCATTACTAGAATTTAACCCACAAAGAGCAGTTTAGGAGAATCACTCATGACAGAAAAAGAACCCGAAGTAAATCCGGAAGTGGAAGAAAGCTCTCCTTCGCCCGAACCGGTGATCGTTACAATCACGGAAGAAGAGTACCAAAAGTTGATCGCGGAAGCGCAAGAGTACAAAGACAAGTACTTGCGACTTTTGGCGGAGTCTGAAAACGCTCGCAAGCGACTGCAAAAGGAGAAACAAGATCTCACGCAATTTGCAATCGACAACTTGGCGTGTGATTTTCTCACCCCTATCGACCACATGGAAAATGCTCTTAAATATACTGATAACATGTCACAAGACGTGAAACACTGGGCCACAGGCTTCCAAATGATTCTTTCGCAATTCCTCGACGTCCTTGCGTCGAATGGCATCACTGCGATCGATTCCGTTGGCAACGCTTTTGACCCTCATAAACACGAAGCAATCGAAATTGTCACCACAACCGAACATAAGCCGGGTGTCGTCGTCTCTGAAAGCGTCAGAGGCTACAAACGCGGAGACCGCACCATCCGCCCTGCACGCGTGACCGTTTCACAGTTGCCTAGTAATAATGATCAAGAGACAAAATAAAAAGAATTAACAAGGAGTCTTGGCTATGAGTCAACAAGAAAGCAAAAAAGGAAAAATCATCGGCATCGACTTAGGTACGACAAACTCTTGCGTTGCCGTCATGGAAGGTGGAACACCAAAAGTTATCGCTAACATCGAAGGATCTAGAACTACTCCTTCTGTTGTTGCTTACAAAGGCGACAACGAGAGATTGGTAGGGATTCCTGCAAAACGACAAGCAGTAACTAACTCCGAAAATACCATTTTCTCCTCCAAACGTTTCATTGGAAGAAAGTATTCCGAGTGTGAATCAGAAATCAAAACAGTGCCTTATAAGGTCACTCAAAACTCCAATGGCGACGCAGCATTCGACGTGCATGGCAAATTGCTCTCCCCGGAAGAGATCGGCGCTCAAATTTTGATTAAAATGAAAGAAACTGCCGAAGCTTACCTGGGCGAAAAGGTCACAGAAGCTGTCATTACCGTTCCTGCCTACTTCAACGATGCGCAACGTCAATCCACAAAAGACGCGGGACGTATTGCAGGATTGGATGTCAAAAGGATTATCCCCGAGCCAACAGCTGCAGCATTGGCGTACGGCTTGGATAAAGAAAAGACAGACAGAAAAATCGCTGTGTTCGACCTCGGTGGCGGTACTTTCGATATCTCTATCCTCGAAATCGGCGACGGCGTTTTTGAAGTGTTGGCAACAAACGGAGACACTCACCTCGGGGGTGATGACTTCGACAACGAAATTCTGAAGTGGCTGCTCGAGTCGTTCAAACAAGAGACCGGCATCGACCTTCGCAACGACAAAATGGCTCTACAAAGACTCCGCGATGCCGCTGAAAAGGCAAAAATCGAGTTGTCCGGAGCTCAATCCACAGAGATCAACCAACCGTTCATCACTATGGATGCAACAGGACCAAAGCACTTGGCAATTACTTTGACACGTGCAAAATTAGAAACATTGGCTCACAACTTAATCGAAAGAACACGTGAACCTTGCCTAAAAGCTTTGAAAGACTCCGGACTCACAAAAGATGATATCTCGGAAGTGATCCTCGTGGGAGGGATGTCCCGTATGCCTGCAGTCCAAGAGATGGTAAAACAAATCTTCGGAAAAGAAGGGCACAAAGGGGTCAACCCGGACGAAGTGGTCGCTGTCGGCGCTGCCATCCAAGGGGGAGTGTTAACCGGTCACGTGAAAGACGTGTTACTTCTCGACGTAACCCCATTGACATTGGGAATCGAGACATTAGGTGGAGTGATGACACCTTTGGTGGAAAGAAACACCACAATTCCTACTCAAAAGAAACAAGTGTTCTCCACTGCCGGCGACAACCAACCTGCCGTGACGATCAATGTTTTCCAAGGGGAGCGTCCATTAGCGAAAGATAACAAAAAGATCGGAAGCTTTGATTTGGATCAGATTCCTCCTGCCCCTCGCGGCGTCCCTCAGATCGAAGTTTGCTTCGATATCGATGCCGACGGGATTTTGCATGTTTCTGCGAAAGATTTATCTTCCGGAAAAGAGCAGAAAATCCGCATTGAAGCGAGCTCCGGATTAAGTGAAGACCAAATTCAACAGATGGTCAAAGACGCTGAACTCCACAAAGAGGAAGACGTCAAACGCAAACAGGAGATCGAGCTAAAGAACAATGCCGATACGACAATGTTCCACGCACAAAAAGCGTTGAACGAGTACAAAGAGAAGTTGCCAAAAGATGTTGTTGACGATGTCCAAGGAAAGATCGATGCTTTGAAAAAGGCACTCGAAACTGATGATCTGGATAAAATCCGCAGCGCACACACCGAATTGGAAAGCCATATGCAGAAAATTGGGGAAGCGATGTCGAAACAGCAGCAACAGCAGCAGCCGGGTGGCGGTTCTCATGAGCACCAACAGCAGCATGAGCAACAGCAACATCAGCAGCAAGCGGGTGGTAATGACACCATCGAAGATGCTGAAGTTGAAATCATCGACGACAACAACAAACCTTAATCGGTGAACTCTGCGCGAAGCGCTTTGGAGTGCGGTGACTTGTCACCGCTTTCATAGGGCACGACTTGTCGTGCCCTTCTCCGCGCGACAAGTCGCGCTAAAGGAAAGCGGTGACAAGTCACCGCGCTCCAAAGCGCTTCGCGCAACTATTTCTATACGGCTGTTCTAACAGCATCTCTTAGAAGATTCGCCAAACGGTACAGAGCCATTTCTTCAAAATAATTCGTTAAATAGTCCACTCCACTTGGAAGACGCGCTGCTCTAGGTACAGGCGGCTGCGGAGCGTAAACAGGCTGCGCCCCATTCGATGATGCTGCTATGACTATCTGCTCCGATGAGGAACAAGTCGGAGTCGCAGCAGGAGCCGAAACTTCCACTGCTACGCTTTCTTCTACTACAGGAGCTTTCACCCACAATCCATCCATGTAGGCTTTGACAAGCCCTCCCGGAATCATCTTTTTGGCTAATGCGATCATTTGCTCTCCCGATTGAGCTAAAATCCAAGCCGGATCCATCAACACCACTTTTGCTTTTGTCCACGCGCGGTGATGTCTGAGTTTTTGACGTAACGCATACTTTAATGCGTAGAGGTGCGCAAGTTGTTGGAGATTGCCATTATCTATGTTGCCGCGGTGCAATTCCATGTGCCAGTCTAGGCTTCTCTTAAATTCCACTTGTGTTGATGGGGCATCGAACAATAGTGAGCTGAAAAAAGATTGCTTAACTGTTTTACCCGGCACTTGATCTTCTTGCGGTAGTTTATGATCAGTAATTGTTTGATTCAATTGCTCAATGACTCGAGGATCATTCATCGCTGCCGCTCTAGACGCATGCATACGGTTATTGATGACATTAAGTGTGGTTTCAATTTCTTGTAATTGAGACTCCAGACGTCGCTCCTCTTCCGCATAATTGGTGGCAAAAGTTGCCACTTCCGAATCTCTCAATCGCATCGCAATCTGAGGCTCTAGTTGTGTCCCTACGGCGACTCCGGCCATTTGTTGTTGTAAACTATTAAGTTGTGTATTGATTGCTGCAACGCCTCCGTCAAAGAAAGTGATGACCTGCATGCGAAGACGATTATGTCTATGGAAGGCCATTTCTAGCTCTCTCAAAGTGGAAATATTCTGTTCCTTTGTTGTCGACTCAGGATCACTAATCAATTTTTCGAGGTTTGTTGCGATCGCTTTCATTTGTGTAGTCATTTCCCGTACATGCCCTTGCAAGACACTTAACTCGGGATCCACTTCACCCAATTCGCTTTTCTGAGCTTGTGCCATTGCTTCTAGCGGCGCTTGTAATGCTTCCCATTTTGTTGGCAACTCTTTCAGTTTACTTATCTCGGAAATCTCTTTTGCATATAATTCTCTTCCAAGCCGCTTATACTTCCAATTGATACCTTCCAAAAAGTTTCGCAATCCATTTAAATCTAGCTCCGGAATGCTATTCGCCAATGCGCGCAACTCTTGTGCGCGAGGCAACTCTACAGTCGCTAGCGCCTCATGTTTTTCGTTTAAAGGATCTAGTAGAAGACCTAAATCTTCCGGTGTCAGCGGTTGCTCGCGTTCCATTTTCAAACGCAATTCTTGCATTTGCAGCAGCAGCCTATGGTGGCTGGATTGATATTTTATCGTAATAAAAGTGCGCGCAGCAGCGATGACGGTGTGATGGATCAGATGCGCGAGAGATTGCCCGGCAGCGGCGAAGTGGGTTTGGTCTTTAGAAACCAATCCAAACTCCCCTAACAAGCGATAACCGTTTCGCAGCACTGTGAACGCAGAAGCGCGTAAATCGCGAGAACGACGGAGTGTGAGAGCGCTATCGCGTGCCCATGTGATGGCTTCTCCTACCATTTGCATTTTTGCTTCCACACAGCCTTCAGGGAACCGTGCTTGATCTGAAAAAAGGATACGGAAGTAACGTCGAGTTGTTCGCGCTGTTTTACCGTTTACCAACAGCTTAAGACCTATTTTGCGGAAAGCCCACAGAGCGACGTAAGTGTATGCGCGAACAATTCGAGAGGTGCGTAACCGAAACAGTGATGGGCAGATGGTGTTCAGGAAGGAACCGATCTCCAAAACAAATTCACCGACAAAAGCTTCTTGATGTTCTATTGCAGTACCTGCTGTTCCTGTTGCTCTGCTTTCAAGGGTTTGAAACAGTCTATCCACAACGAGGAGGGGTGTTGCAAAAAACGTTGGGTTAGAGATGTGTAACATAATATTGCTGGTGATTTCATCAGCTAAAACCGCTCTGGAGGGTAATCCGACGAAATAGTTCATTCCGCGGCGTGTTTGAGCGCCCAGCCATGCAAGAACTTTAAAAAGGACCGCTAATGAACGTCCCACGAAAGGAATCGCAAGCAAGCGTTCGCAAATCCTATTATAAATATAATTAGAAGGTTGAGTTAACGTAGCAAACACGATTTCGCGAAGCTTCTCTCTGATCGGTTTTCTTCCGTAAAAATTATCGTTAATCAACACAGCGGAAGGTTCGTCATCTTTTTTAGTGTAGTTCCAGCGCGCTTCAGCGACCTGCGCTTCCATACCAGGATAAATCCCTTTCGCTTGGGCGGCGGGACTCGAATAAAAGACAATTTCCCGTGTTCCTACTCGTTCTACTAAAAAGCAATGGTCTTGGATAGGCTCCGGATTTTCCGGCGTCAATTCGATACCAAATATTTCTCTTAAATGACCAGCAAGTGCATCTAGTTGGTTGTTGATTTCATGAACAAAAGACCCTTTGACATCCGGTTCCCAATGATGCATTTCGGTTTTGCAGTCGCCTTGCCATTCCGTGATTTCTTCTACAGCTTTCGGGCCCCCGGCGCTTTTAATGATGGCTTCAAAAACGGATTTGAATCGAAGGCGTGGATTTAAGATTCCACTCTCTAGTGTCGAAAGGTGTACATCGTGATCGGCTTCAATGGCTGCGTAAATGCTTGGCACGGAGAATTCGGCCATTGCTTCATTCCAAAAAGCGTCTTCATCTGCTTGAGTTGTCAATCTGCCTTGCTCTTTTTCCGCTGTAACTCTAGCAAAAACTTCCTGATACTTACGTAGAAATAGCGTGACAACGTTTAATGTTTCTCCAATTTGCTGCGGGGAAGTCTGTTCTAAGGTTCCAACAACATCGGAAGTAAGCTGGTCTAATGTGAGACCGGAATTCACCACTTTTTGCAATGTTTCAACCAATTTTGGGCCAATTTTAGACCCCAATTTATCTTCTAATTTGGCCTTCAATTTTCTTTCTACTGCCGGTGCTATTCCATCCACAGCAGTCGACAAACGGTCTCCAATCCGCTCTTGTAAAGTTTGCTGTTTCTGTTTCTCAACTTCCGGTGATTTTAGCAAAACGATTTCAGCGCATTTCTTTATAAAACCTTTGGAAGAGTCTGATGTTTGATTGATAGAGAAGCTTTGATTTTCATTTGAGGGGAAAGCCAAAGAGTTGATTCGATAAGAAGGCTTTGAAGGAACCGACATAAAAACACCTTAAAAAGTAATCATTAAATTTATCAAAACTAAATTATAACAAAAACCAGATTAAATCACAAACAAAATAAGCCATACAAAAACACTTAATTAACAAAAGAACAGATCGGGCATTTCAAAGGATCATGCCCTCTTGCAGGACAGTGTTCGCGGCCAAAAAAAATGATTTGCAAATGAAGCTTATTCCAAAGCTTTTTTGGAAAACATTTTTTTAAATCTCTTTCATTTTGCTCCACATTTTTTCCCGACGAAAGCCCCCACCGTTTTGCTAATCGATGGATATGAGTATCCACCGGGAAGGCAGCCACGCCAAACCCTTGTGCCATCACGACAGAAGCGGTTTTGTGTCCAACACCGGGGAGAGATTCCAAAGCTTCAAAGCTTCCTGGAACTTGACCGTCGAATTGTGACAATAATATTTTTGAAAGATTCCAGATCGCTTTTGACTTTGCCGTCGTCAATCCGCAAGGGCGGATGATAGCAGCGATATTTTCTATTCCCAAGGCGACCATTTTTTTGGGGTTGGGAGCCAATCGAAAGAGTTCTGGAGTGACTTTGTTGACGCGTTCGTCCGTACATTGTGCCGACAGCAACACAGCGATCAGAAGGGTATAGGTGTCGCTATGCTTTAAAGGGATAGGAGTTTCGGGATATAAAGTTTCCAGCACCTCGACAATAAATGCAGCGCGCTCTTTTTTGTTCACTGTTACTTTCCAATGCAAAATTTTGAAAAAATCGCCGACAAAATATCTTCTGTGATATCGGCTCCGACAATTTTGCCTAGTTCTCCCAAAGCTTGACGCGATTCCAGTGTGAGGAATTCGGGAGAAACACCTGTTTTTAGGCCATCGATGAGGTTGTTGCAGTACTCTATCGCGCGAGTAAGAGATTCTTTATGCCTCAAGTTGGTAATCATGATCTCGTCTTTTGCCGGGGGACCGTGATCCCAAATGACCTGATCAATCATGCTTTTGAGTTCATCAATTCCACGCTCCTCTTTAGCTGATATCGAGACGACATGTGGATATGAAGGGGGGGTGTGCTCGCCTGCAGAGGCATCGATTTTGTTCCAGACGATGATGCTTCTTTTTTGTGGAAGGTCGACGATCAGTTTTTTCTCCTCTTCCAAAAGCTCTCTTGTGCTATCCAAAACTAGCAGCACAAGATCCGCTCTCTCCATAGCGTGACGAGAACGCCGTATTCCCTCCTGCTCGATGACGTCGGCAGCTTCGCGAATTCCGGCAGTATCGAGAACTTGGAAATTTAGTCCATTCAATCGAAGTTGGTCTTCCAATACATCACGCGTGGTTCCCGGAATATGGGAGACGATGGCTCTCTCCTTTTGCAAAAGAGTGTTCATGAGCGAGGATTTACCGACATTGGGACTACCGATGAGGGCAAGGGAGATCCCTTCATGGATAATTTTGCCATCGTGATACGAGGTTTCTAGTTTTTTCATTTCAGAGACAATGATGGAAAGTTGTTCGATGACATCTTCCATGGAAGCAAACTCAAGGCCCTCTTCAGGGAAATCCACCCACGCCTCCAAAATGGCGGCGATATCGTAAAGTTGTTTTTGGAAGTGGTGGATTTTCTTTGACAATGCGCCATCGAGCTGTTTTCCCGCTGCATCTAGGGCTCTATCGTTCTTCGCTCCTATCAGTTCTTGGATAGCTTCGGCTTGTGCGAGGTCGACTTTTCCGTTAATAAAAGCTTTGAAAGAGAACTCCCCCGGTAGAGCGGCGCGAGCTCCGGCTGACAAAACCGCTTCCAAAACTCTGCGAGTGATTAATGATCCGCCGTGGCAATGGATTTCGACGGTGTCTTCACCGACGAAAGAGCGTTTTCCGAGCATGACCAAAACAAGAACATCGTCGACGTGGGCGCCATCTAATCCCCGTATTTGACCGTAGTGAGCCGTGTGTGTTTTGTAGGTGTGCAGAGGTCCCGAGAAAATTTTTGCAGCAACAGTTAACGCTGTATTTCCGGAAATACGGATGATGGCGACGCCTCCTTCACCGGGAGGTGTGGCAATGGCGGCGATCGTGTCGCCTTTGGTAGAGTAATGAGTCATAATACTAAAAGGATAACAAAAATGACTCATTATACTCAAACCGCAAGTCATTTCAGAACTACTTTGTTGTATAAATCACCACTGAGCCACTGAGATCGCTGAGAGAGAATGAGATCGCTGAGCCTGCAGGGCGACTGAAAAAAATCAATCGCCCTACGGGCTCCAAATTAAAATGATTCATCACCTACGGTTCCTCGCACGCTCGTCACCGTAGGCTCGGGTGATGATTTTGTGCATATTTTGAGATGAAAAATTCACATGAATTTGGTAGGATTTTTCTTTCTACTTTAACCAGGCAAATTTATGACACGTATTAAAGAACCTGAGATAGGAATTCATACAATTCCTGATTATAAAAGCCCTCCAAGCAGAATAGTTAAATCCCTTAGAAAGGCTTATGACAATGCTCGCGAAAGAATTACCGAAAAATCGAAGCAAATATCAGCTCTTAAAGGAAAATTAAGAGATGTTAAGGAAAGTCGAGAGTCTTGGAAAACTCTTCAAAAAGATTCCGAATTAGAACTGGAACGTCTTAAGGCTGAAAACGAAAGATTGCAACAAGAACTAAAAAAAAGACGAGAGAGTATCTAAAAACGACAGAGTTTGTCCAGGATATAGCTACACTATTGCTCAAATATTTATTTCTATCAAGACTTTTTTGCAATCATCTGTTGGATTCAGAGCATTGTCGAAGGTTTTTCAAGTCATTCAGGAATATGTATCGTTTTTAGCAACACCCTCATATAGCGTTATCAGGCAGTGGTTTCTTAAATTAGGCCTTTACAAGTTGCAGCAATGTCATGACAGCCAACAGCGCTGGACTTTTATTATTGATACAAGCATACAAATGGGGCCTCAAAAATTTGTTGTTGTTCTTGGGGTTAATCATAGAACCCTAGAGAAAACTTTCATGCCTTCACTTGGTCAAGTAGAAATTTTCGCAATGAAACCGCTTTATTCATGTCCTGGCGAGGTAATATGCGATATTTTGAACGAAGCTAGCGCAAAAATTAATCACACTAGCCCCGTTGCTATAGTTTCAGATCAGGCTGCAGAGTTGAAGAAGGGTGTTAGACTATTTGCGGAAAAACATCCATCGACTATTCATATTCTAGATGCTTCACACAAAATCGATGGATGTTTAAAAAAACGACTGGAAAATGACAATCTATGGATATTATTTAAAAAAGATGCTGCAGCATCAATGCAAAACTTAAAGTTATCTGCACTTGCGCATCTGGTCCCACCAAAGCAACGCATCAAAACTCGCCTACACAATTCGTTTCCATTGATTGAATGGGGAATAAAGTTGTTGTCGTTTTTAGATTCAGAAAAATCAGTCAATATATCACCTGAGGATTTGGTTAAAATAAATTGGATTGAGAAGTACCGCTTTGCTTTACCTTCTTGGCTTTTTTATATCAAATTGAGTAAAACAGCGCTTGAGTTGATTCATGACAAAGGATGTTATTCAACTATTGTCGAGGATTTTCTATCAAAAACCGAACATTTTGTTGGAAATGACGAAGACCATAAAACGCATCAATCGGAAATAGCAATGATTCTAGGGTCGGAGGGATTAAAAGTACCTTCAGGAGAACATTATTTGGGAAGTTCTGAAGTAATTGAATCCCTATTTGGTAAATACAAGGGTATAGAAGGAGATCATGCATCGTCAGGATTAACTAAATTAATATTGGGAGTCCCTGCGCTGGTTGGTGAAATTAATGAAAATATTTTGGAGGATGCTTTAAACGACATTTCAATCAATAAAATAGATAGTTGGGTTGCTGAGAATATGGGAGAAACATATCGGTCGAAACGTAAAATTGCTTTAGGGTATCAAAAGCCCAAAAATGAATTCGACTTAGACTTTTGTGATTTATATGTCGATGCTGCAAGGTAAAATCATCACCCGAACC
>CAMFKA010000039.1 GCA_945957185.1 uncultured Chlamydiaceae bacterium
CTTGTAAAGCTGTTGCTGATTTGATCACAGCGATTGCGAAGGGGCTTTGGTCGGGTGTCAGATTTGTCGCCAGCGGAATTGCATCTGGAGCAAAAGCTGTGTGGCACGTAACGGCTGCAGCGGCTCATTGGGTGTACATAAATCTTATCTATCCCATCTATAGTAAAATGTTGGTTCCAGTATTCCAGTTCGCAAAAAATGTTTGTGTTGGAGCTGTAAAACTCGTGGCGCGGGGAGCGTTAAATACTGCACAGTTTTTGAACACGTATGTTGTTCAACCGATTAGCGCTGGCCTAACAGCATTGGCAAACCTGATCAGCGCTTTATTCCAAACTATTTATCACTCGGTTCTTATTCCGGGATTAGAATCGGCGCGGCAAGCGTTTATCTCGTTGGGAAACGTCATCGGTGAGCTTAGAGCAGAATTAGCAGAAACGGCGGTGTCTACATGGCAACGCGTAGCAGGGGTATTCTAAAAAAGGACGAAGGACATCTAATATAGAAAGGCTTAAAAATCTTAGCAATTTCATAGAATGTTAACGTCTGATAATCGATGTTATGTATTTTTACAGATCGTCGATTAATCTGTTGTTTTCAGGACAAACTTATAAAGAGGTGTCATCGTAATGTGAATCTCATCAACTGTCAGTTCCAGCTCCTCATCTGCTGTGATAATAGTGCCGGTTGTTAAATTTAATTCTTTAGCAGCTTTTACGATTGCTTGAATTTCCCGGGAACGTGTTTTCTCTGTTTCCAAATCAGCACAAACTTGAATTAATTGTATAACATCCTTCTTTTTAACGACAAAATCGACTTCCAAATTGGCTTGTGTTTTATAATAATACAGCTCACATCCCCTTCGCTTCAATTCCAAGAAAACAGCATTTTCAAATAACCTTCCCCTATTTTCTGAAAATTTAAAAGCAATACTGTTGACCATTCCTGTATCAATGGAATAGATCTTTTTTTCAGATCGAATCTGCTGTTTTAAGGAAAAGGAAAATTTATCCAGTTCAAACAAGAGGTTCGCGTCAGAACATGCGACAATGTACTCTTTAATTGTTTTTTCATTAAGATTGAAGATTTTTGCTAAACTGGAGTAAGTGAAAAGAGTTCCTATATGCGAAGTGAGATAATAAAAGAGACGTTCCAGCTCGATCGGTTTTTTAATATTTAGTCTCGTGCAAACATCCTGAAGGAGAATTGTTTTCGCATAGGCATTTAAAATATCATACGCTGATGTTGTATCGTCATTTAATGCGACTTCAGGGAATCCCCCATACTGCAAAAACGTGTCGATTACAGCTCTCAACCTATGACGATGTTTTGACACGATAATGGCATTTGAAGGGTCAATTTTTGTTGTATCTTTGATTAGCTCCAAAAAAGATAATGGATACACCTCTACCGGCAATGTTCTTCCTGATAGAAGCGTAAGAAGTTCATGTGACATCAAGAATGAATTAGAACCCGTAATCACAAACTTCACATTTTTTTGTTCGTAGTGTGCCTTCACAAAAATAGGCCAGCCTGAAAAAAATTGAATCTCATCGAGAAAGCAATAAATTTTACCTTTTGGGTTGGTGATTTTCTGATAATCTTCGAATATTTTTTCTAAGTATTTCACATCATTTGAATATTGGGCAAAATAAGGGTGCTCTAGGTTAAGAAACAGAATGTTTTTGGGATTGATTTGGTGATTATCGATCAAAAAGTGGATGAGTTGCTTAAGCAAAGTGCTTTTTCCCGCGCGGCGTACGCCTGTGACTGAAATAACATGCGGGAGTGGTAAATACTCCGTCAGTTTTTGAAAACAATCTCTTGGAACCCCTTGAGCGAATCTTTTGTCTTCCCATTGGGGATTTTGTTCAATCAACACATCTTCAAACATAATCAATTTTCCGTAACATGTTCCGGTAATTCACCACTTTTACCGTATTATATTCCGGAAAATTATTTTTTGTCAATGGGTGACAGGTTAAATCCACAGTTCCTCTAACACCTTCCATCAAATTCTCTTTTATTTAATTAATAATTATTTTAATTTTAAAACAGATAAGCAAATTAATCTGGAGGGTTAAAATGTCAGTAGGTTTAATTCTATTAGCCATCATTGTTATTCTAGCATTGTATGCCATAGGCCTTTACAACAAACTTGTCAGCCTTCGAAATATGGTCAAAAACGCGTGGAGCCAAATCGACGTGCAGCTCCAACGTCGCTACGACTTAATCCCCAATCTTATCGAAACCGTTAAGGGTTACATGGGCTACGAAAAAGGAACCCTTGAAGCTGTTGTAAATGCTCGTAATCAAGCACTTGCAGCGTTAAAATCGCTTAACAACGCCGGCGGACCCACAGAAGGCAGCCTCAAAGAACTTGTCGCAGCAGAACAAACCCTAAAATCAGGCGTTGGTCAAATTTTCGCTTTAGCGGAAAATTACCCCGAACTAAAAGCCAACGAAACCGTGCTCCGCTTACAGGAAGAATTGGCTACTACAGAGAATAAAATCGCTTTTGCGCGTCAAGCTTACAACGACCAAGCCATGATCTACAACACCGCTCAACAGCAATTTCCAGCAGTCTTAGTCGCATCCTTCTTGGGTCACCACCCTGCCGACCTTTTTGAAGTGAAGGAAGATGAAGTGAAAAAACCTGTAAAAGTGGCATTCTAGCATGGCGTTTAACTTTTGGGAAGCGCAGCGGAAAGCGCGTTCGAAAACAACACTTTATGTTGTGCTTTTCCTATTACTGACCATACTGGTCTCGTGGGGAGTTGAAGTCTTTATCTCTGCATTTGAGGAGATGAATTACGACCCCAGAGACCCCTACGCCTCCCCTGACCCTGCCCTGCCCTTCTACGGCCCTCTTTTTGGATTGGTGACGATAGGAATCGCCGGATTTCATTACTTGATGTACTCGTCGCAAGGTGGAGGGTACGTTGCCGAGTCGATGGGATGTAAACAGGTCTCCCCTAACACCTCCAATTTTAAAGAGCAACAGCTCATGAATGTGGTGCAGGAGATGGCCATAGCCTCCGGCAAGCCGATGCCGAAGGTGTACATCATTCCAGCAAAAGAGATCAACGCCTTCGCTGCCGGCATATCACCTGAAAGTGCTGCTATCGCAGTTTCTGTGGGAGCATTAGAAACTTTAAATCGAGAAGAGCTCCAAGGGGTTGTCGCGCATGAGTTCGGTCACATCTACAACGGCGACATGAAGATCAGTCTTCGACTAGCGGCGATGGTGATGGCTTATTCGTTCATCTTATATATCGGACTTCGCATCTTGCAATTTTCTAGCTACTCTCGTCGCGGAGACGACAGAAACGGCAACGCGCAAGTGGTGATAGCGGTAGCCTTCACACTTGGCGGTGCGTTGATGTGGATTTTTGGATCTATCCTTAAGGCGTGCGTCAGCAGAGAGCGGGAATACCTCGCCGACGCTTGTGCGGTGCAGTTCACTCGATCCCCTGAAGGGATTGCGGGAGCGCTCCGAAAGATTGCGAAGTCTCACGCTAACGACATGCCGGCGATGGGATCGAGCTACTCTCACTTATATATCGAAGACCACTCGGCCTTTAGCTCCATTTTTGCTACCCACCCCCCTATCGAAGAGAGGATCGCAGCGATAGAGGCGATGGCGTATCTCCCTGAGGAGTGGAAAAAGGATATTATACCGAAAAACCCTTAAAAATTGGATTTTGAAGGTGTTTCGTTATGCTCGAACTCTCGAACCTGATTACCCTCTTTTTACAGACACTTCCCGTATAAATAATTAATTTTAGATTAGTTTTTTGATAAAAACAGCACAAACATATAAAATAAAGAAGAAAGGTTAATAGTTTTGAGGTTTTATTATGAGTAGCATAAACCCAAGTTTCAATCCTGACAGAGAGTTGTTTGCAAGCTCATCACAAGCTCGTTCTCCCGCGAAGAGCTTATCTATAAGCACAGATATAATCGCTAAATTAATAAAAGTTGATCCAGCTATAAAACACACAGACAAAGACTTTGAAATTGAAGTCCATCTACTAAACACAAAGGCAAAGCAACTTGGAAATGAAGATGTAGAACTAATTCTAATTGCAAAGCGGGCATTAAAATTGGGAATAGTCTATGACAAAAATTCCAAATTGTTTGCAGTAGGCACAAAAGACGAAATTGAAAATCAACGTCAAGAATTTAAAAAACAGGGAACAGAAGAAGTAATTAATGAATTAAAACAAAATTTATTTTCTACAGACAACAAAGACCACCATGATTTTTATCAAGAACTGAGTGAAATAGAGGATCTTGATGAAAAATTAAATAAATTTTTATTGTTTTACATAGAAAAAACTCAGCAAGCTAAGGGTTCCTCTTTTGTCTCTTTAGGTTACATAGATAACAGTATTCATAAAAGTCTAATCGATTTAGATGGTTATTTTTCCCCTAGCCTTGCTTTAATGACTACTTTGATTCAATCAAATCTGTTAGAAACAACAAAAAACATAATCGGAAATCGGAGAATACCTATAGATTTTGCTTTAAAAACACTACTAAATTGTAATGTTCAAGATAATCAATCATTGCATTCCTTTTACAGAAACATTCAAAACACATCTGGATTAAATTTTCACGCTAAAAAAGATGAATTTATAAAACAATTAATCCCAGTTATCGGAAAAGAAAGTTCATTTGAACGGCGATTAGAGATGGCTCAAGAATTGAACGAACATTATCCCGATATTGTTGCGGGTGGCATTCTTTCATTATTCACGGATGAAGAATTAATTAAACATCATGACACAGCAATGAATCTTTTTCGAACAGGTTTTGAGGGATGTACAAACACAAAACAAAAGTCATATCTAGAAAAAGTTGAGATGTACTTAAAAGATCTTACCTATCGACAAGACCCCAAAAATTCTAAACATGAAAAAGATTCTCCAGGTTACCGGTGTTTGGGCGCTATTTCACATGATGATGGAAGGTTAGAATGGGTATTTAGATTAAACGATGAATACACCTATAATTTTGAACGACCGAATTCCACTATTATCAGAGGAGCAATATCTGATAATCATGAAAAACGATATAAAGAAGATTTTCCGGCAGTTAGTCAATTAAATTTCGAAAATTCAAACGTTAATCTTCAAATCCTTGGCTTTAGAGATGAACGGGGCGATAGCGGAAACTTCGTCACCTTTCCAGATCCCAACAATTTTATAGAGCATAAAGACAAAACTCTGCAACTATTGCCCGATCAGATTAGCCGAGATCGGCTCAGTGTTCTGAACGTTGGTGTATTAAATGGGATTGTTTCACCTGATGAATTCAATGAGATGGTAAAGAAACATCATGTCGTTGTGTCTAATAAAGAGGGTTTTGATCATGATGCCGCAATCCATCTTTTTCCGACGATTGATGTAATACTTAATTCTGAAACTGATCATTTTTGCAACATCATGGAAAAAGCAGTTGATAATTACACGAAATATGAAAATTTTATATTAAATAAAATGCGTGCTAATAATAATCGTGAAAACGAGTGGAAGTTAAATGCTTTGCTGTTGGCTTCTCGGTTTTATCTCGATTTTATTACCGCTTATGATGACATCGGTGAAAGAGAAGAGATTAATGATGAAACTATGATTGGTTACTTTACATTTACGTTAAATCTTGATTCATTCTGGATCGCATACAAGAAAGAATATGGGGAGTTAGAAAATAGTCCTGATGTTGAACAAATTTACAAAACGTTAAGAAAGCGAAAAAAGAGTCCTGATGTTGAACAAATTATTGAACTGTTAAAAGAGCTAGAAAACAATTCAAGTGTTCAAATTTGACCCTCTTGCACTCTTCAAGAACTGGGGCTCGTCACCCGCAAACCAATGCCGACATATCTCCCGGAAGAGTGGAAAAGGGATATTAACTCGAGCTCCCAGGCGTAGGTGACTCTTCAACGTATAAGCTTTTCACCAACAAATCAAATAAAGTACATGCTTTTCTCATGTGGTTGTATCGATTAAGTTCGGTGATTCCTTTTACTTTTGTATCGAGATCACATCCCGTGACAAGCCCTAAACGTAAATCTCCAACGGACATTTGTGGCAGCTGATCGACTAGATTGGCTCGTGCTTCTACGGAGAACGTGTTTCCACCTAATTCAAGTTTTGTAAGATTTGTATTAAACACTGCGTACTTGATAATGCCTTCACACTGTTTCAAGCCGGCTACATTCAATTTGAGAGTTCTTAATTCCGTCTGAAGCATTAATGTCTCAGACAAATTAGACTCTGAAACATTTTCGAGCCCAAGCATAGACAGATCCAACTTTGTTAAATAGGGCTTCGACACAAAAACCGATTGTAATTGTTTAATTTCATCATCGTATATGAAATTAGTTGAAAGATTTAACGAAGTGAAATTTGTATGGCTAGGTAACGCCTGAGTCAACGCCACACAGCGGTCAACAGGGAGAGCTGCGTTTTCAAGGGAAAAGCTAGTTGTCAACGTTAATTGGCTCAGCGTGTATTTTAAACGCTCAAAAATTTCGTCGTTTAAATTTGCGATATGAAACATCCCTCCCAAAGCAAGACGTTCCAATTTTGTAAGCCTGACAAGAGAATCCAATATACATAGGGTTGTCGCGGGTTCGAAGAAAGCCTGCTGTCCCAGAGATAGCGATCTTAAATTTGTTGCGCCCAGAAAATACGCTTCGACTTGCGGAAGCGGGAGAGTGTTAAAATGATTCAGAGCACAATCAGGAAGTTTAAGAACTTCTAATTCATGCATTTTATTTATAGCATTCCCTAAACGCATAGCAGCTTCTGTGTTTTCTACGGGAGATAGAAATCTGGTTCGTGATAAATTCAAAACGCGAAGTTGTATCTTTTTTACGACAAGGGGGTGTAAGAGATCAACCAGATCCACTCCATCCACTCTCTTGATAACCAATTCTTTAAACGAAGGGATGGTGCTAAGGATTTGTCCGATATATTCGAATTGAATAGAGATAAGTTGTCTATTATTCGATAGATCTAGGCGAACAAGATTTGGAAAGCCGCTCAACCCAACCATATGTTTCCGCCCTTCCGGTGTTGCTCTAATAGGTCTTTGACTAAAATCTAACGTTCGAGTGGTTGAAGGTAATGCGCTAAGCCAACTCATAGGACACCTTTTTTTATTGTTGAATTATTGTGAAAACTTGAATTCCTCTGTTCTTAAACATTGCCTCAAAATCATCCACCTTATCAAACCAGGGCTTCAAATCTTTCATTAAAAAATTCAATAACGAGCCTGTTTTCATAAGGTGATTGTGTCGATTAAACGCGCAAAGCTCTTTTATCCTTCCATTTTGGGTGTTCATTGGGTGCACTAAACGCAAATCCCCCACACTTTTCATTTGTGGCAGTCGGTTGATGATGTTGTTTGTCACCTTTTCCGGGAACCTGTTTCTTTCTAATTCAAGCCTGGTGAGATTTGTATTGAACCGCGCAAACCTGATAACGCCCCCACTCCGCGTCAATTTGGTTTCATTCAATTTAAGCGTTCTTAATTCCGTTAGAGGTGCTAATGTGTGGAAAAACACAGATCTTGAAGTTGCCTCGAGGTGTATCTTAGATAGATCGAGCTTTGTTAAATAGGGTGTCGACTTAAATAGAGGCTGCAATTCTTGAACTTCATCGTTGTTAATGATAGTACCGGAAAGATTTAATGAGGTGAGATTTGTATAGTTCGGCAACGCAGAAGCTAGCTCCACGCACGTTCCAACACTGCAATAAGCATTTTTAAGAGAGAAGCTAGTGATTAACGTTAACTTGCTCAGGACATATTTTAAATTCGCGACTGCTTCTCTTTCAGCATCCTCAATATCGATGAGACGAAACGCCCCACCCAAAGCAAGGTGCTCCAATTTTGTAAGCCTGATAAGAGCTCTCATGAGGTTGAGTTTTGTGTCAGGTTCTAGGTCCGGCTGATAGCCTAAAGATAGTGATCTTAAGGATGTAGCTCCTAAAAACCATCCTCCGATTGGTCCGGAAAAAGGATTTTTGAAATGAGTAAGCGCGTAATCAGGAAGCTTAAGAACTTCCAAGTTTCGTTGTTCCCTTATTGCCATTCCTAAATGAACAGCAGCAAGCTCGTTTTGCACGGGAGCTTGAAATCGAGTGCCTGATAAATTCAATACGCGAAGCTGTTTCTTTGTTACGACAAGGGGGTGTAAGAGATGAATCAGATCCACTCCTTCCACTTTTTTGATAACTAGTTCTTGGAATGAAGGAAAATTACAAAGGATTTCTCCTATATATTCGAAGTGAACAGAAATAAGCTCTCTATTGTTAGAAAGATCCAAGCGAACAAGATTTGGGAAGTTGTTTAAACGTGGTATATGGTACCACGAATCTACTGATGCGCTAATAGGTCTTTGACTAAAATCTAACGTTCGAGTCATTGGAGATAATTCGTTAAGCCAACTCATAGGACTCCCTTTTTTGTTGTATTGTGTAATCTGAGAGGCGATAAAACAGCACGCTATTAGCTGCTGCTAACCCCGCCCAGTAAAGCGAAGCCACCCAAGGGACTTCTGTTGCATAGTATAGCCACAGGGACACTGCCGAGCACGGTCCTCCAAATAGTTGTGTGCCCAAAGCGTACCCCACAGAAATCACAAGATAGCGGCACTCTTTTGGAACAAGCCTTTGCGCCCACGCATGGAAGCAGGAGGAGTAAGCAATCCCCAACGTGACTAACAGCACCCTGACAGCGACAATGACAGGAAAAGACCCTTCCCCCAAACAATAAAATAGCAATGGAGCTGCCGCAACAACCGTTGCTAGTGCCGCACGCATTAGCATTTCTCTGGAAATACGTCCTGCGAGCTTCCCAAACAGCGGTAGAGCCACCATCATGTAAGCGAGTAAGAATACATTCAACCGAACCATTTCCCCTTTAGAAAACGGTGTGACTAAAGGGATGAATCCGTTCATAAGGACGAGACCCACGGTGAATGTCGCATAGGTAAATCCGGAGGCCAATGCAATGATTCCGATCAATTTTCTATGTGACCACGCAGTTTCTAGTAGTTTTGACGGGGGTCCCTCCCCTCTTTTCACGTCATCGGGATTTCTTCGAAGAGCCATTCCGCAGATTCCGGTTGCGCATCCGATGAGGTAGAGCCAACGCCACCCTTGTTCCACTCCCACGGTGTAGTATAAAATTGTTACCGCTAGCGAGGCGGCTAAAATACCCGCAACAGTCGACATGCTGAACAAACTGCTGACCAGGTCGTGTTTCTCTTTGGGGGATTTTTCAAGGATATAGATAGCGCCGCCCATGCTTTCGCCGGAGGCGAAAAGGTTTTGCAGGAATCGTCCCGCTCCTAGGACAACAGCTCCCCAGACCCCCTCCGGGCAGAAAGCGAGAATTAAGGAAACGGCAGCCATCCCTCCCATAGAGTAAAATAGGGCCTTCTCTCGGCTATAGTAGTCACCGATGCGTCCGAACAAGAACGCTCCGAGAGGTCTTGCAGCCATCCCTAGAGGGATAAGGGCATAAGTGTAGATGAGGGAGGCTAATGGGGATTCATGAGGAAAGAATAAATGAGCGATGAAGGGAGCGAGCGCCGTAAATAAAGCGGTATCGTAATGTTCGAAAAAATTTCCTAGAAAAGCACCCCAAACTTTGGGAAGCTTTAGTATTACTTTCACGTATTGACCTCAAAATATAAGACTGAATTGTAGCAGAATTATTCATTTTATCGAATGTAAATTAAGGATTTGCGTTGAGATCAGGGTCTAAGGATTTATGTCGACCTTTCAGGCCTCTGGTGTTTTTTTTGGATCTTACCCAGGCCTCCGCTGCGCTGCGACCTGGGCTGTAACATCCCGTCCCTTCGGGACTTAGCACCAAACTAATATAGATATCGCTTGTGAAATTTTGCAGTTCAAAAAGTGCGCTAAGGCCTGAAAGGCCAAAATGTTACAGCCCAGGTCGGAGCATAGCGCAGGCCTGGGTAAGATCCAAAAAAATCCCAGAGGCCTGAAAGGTCGACATAATATCTCAGTAGATCTGCACAAACCCAACACAAATCATAAATTATAATTGAAAAGAAATAACCAAATATGCTATTATACTTATATTGAAATAATTTTTATATAGGATTTATAACATGCAGCCATGCTCATCAAATAGTCACTTAATTCCTAATGAAAGCTCTTCGTCCTCGAGCTCCAGTTCAAGCTCAAGGATTCTTCCACCTAGAAAGAGACTCGCGCGCGAGTTTGCCAGCCGCCAAACGGACCCAAAAGTTTCAAGATCAGCGACATCTATCATCAATGAATCACGTCAAAGATTGTTTAGTCAGACATCAGGTTTACTGTCGGATCGCGCGCCAGATAGAATTCTAAAAAGAATTATCCTGAACGCAGAAGGCATTGACCTTTGGAAGACCGAACATCTGTTTTCGCAAACAATTTATGTGGATGGAATCCCAACGAACAAAGGGAATTTGTGGCTCATGGATAGAGGCACGCTGCAAAATGTTTATGAAGGATTTATGCGTAATGATCTGCCTCACGGCACCGGAAAAGTTTTTATGCATGATGGAACTTTACAATACAAAGGGCAATTTACCAACGGTTTGCCAAACGGTCTAGGCAGAGCATTTAGAACTAACGGAACCTTGATGTTTGATGGACAATTTGTTGATGGCAAAGTTCATGGTTTTGCTAAACTATTTAGGTCTGACGGCTCTTTATGCTACGAAGGACAATGCGTCAAAGGTAAACTAGAAGGCCACGGTAAGGTTTTTAAACTTAACGGCAAACTATTATACGAAGGGCAATTTGTGAACGGCAAGCGTCAAGGCGAGGGAAAACTATTTCATCCTAACGGTAAAGTACTGTACGAAGGTCAATTCATGGATGATAAGCGTCACGGCCACGGTAAAGAGTTTACTCTCCTCGGGCCTTTATTCTACGAAGGGCAATTCCAGAACGACCAATGTCATGGTGAAGGAAGGCTGTTTCACTTCAACGGCAGATTAAGGTACCAGGGGTACTTTGAAAACAATAAACCTCACGGCCCTGGGAAATCTTTTGGATACGATGGAATTGTAGAGCACAACGGGATATACGATGCCGGAAGCCCTTGTAGAGATCTCGATAAAAACTCAATAAATTAATTAATTTTACATAGGATTTATATTATGCAACCATGTTCATCAAGCCCTGAATTAAATACTAGCAGTAGTCCATCCTCTTCTAGTTCAACCCCTCTTCCGGTTAAAAAAAGATGGGGGCGCGATTTCACGAGTAGCAGTTCACCTGCGAAAGTCCCAAGAGCAATTGAAACATCAACAACAGAGGTATCTCAAGCGGTTTTTGCTCAAACTACCGATCTTTTATCCACTGTAGCGAGAACATCGCGGTTCAAAACGATTGAACTAGACGAAGCTTCCGCTAAAGTTTGGGGCACTACCACTCTTGTTTTAGAAACATTTTTTATTGGCAGTACTCCAACGAACACAGGAGCACTGTGGAAGGAGCAAGACGGCATCCTCAGGAATGTTTATAAAGGATCTATTGAACAAGACTTACCAAACGGCTCTGGGATCAAGTCTAAAATCAATGGATCTATGCATTACCAAGGTCATTTTAAAAATGGTTTGCCAGACGGCCGAGGTAAATATTTTCTTCCTGATGGAACGTTGCTTTACAAGGGACAAGTCGAAAATGGGCTACCTCACGGTCAAGGTAAAGGATTTTATCCGAACGGAGCGTTATATTACGAAGGACAATTCGAAAATGGGAAAGTTCACGGTCAAGGTAAAGCATTTCGTAATGGAAAGTTGTCTTATCAGGGACAATTCGAAAATGGGAAACGTCACGGTCAAGGTAGATTATTTCATGATGATGGGTCGTTACGTTACATAGGTCAATTTGAAAATGACCAACCTCACGGCCTGGGTAAAACATTTCAACCGAACGGAAAGTTGGTTTACGAAGGACAATTCAAAAATGGGATGTCTCACGGTCAAG
>CAMFKA010000040.1 GCA_945957185.1 uncultured Chlamydiaceae bacterium
AACGTAACGCGCCCACACGCCCCAGCACTCCAAATTTATTCGTTTATCGACTTATCCTACAAGACCGAGTCACTGAATGATTATATAAAAAATGATTGATTATAGCAAATAGAAGCGAGAGTCAGTCTACGCTGTGTTATACCGAAAGTGATTAATTTTCATTCAAAAGCAGTTCAAGTTTAACCTTGATTGCCGGAAGTTCAATTTTCACAACTGACCAAGTGAGAGATAAGTCTACATCAAAGTATTCATGAATCAAAACATCTCGCATTCCGGCCATTTGTTTCCACGGAATTCCATGATGTTTTTCTCGAAATGATTTAGAGAGATTTTTTACTGCTTCTCCAATGATCTCAAGACGTCGTATGATTGCATCTTGTAAAACCTTGCTTTTCTTGAATTTATCTGTTGTTAATTCTTTAGAATATGACTCAATCAACTCGATCGATTCAACAATATGCCCAATAAATATTTTTGGATCTTTCTTCACAAAATCACCACTTGCTCTGCAAGAATCCGATCTCGCAATCTCCAATAAATCGAACTATACGTAACAATATCAACTTTTCTTCCTAAAACTTCTTCCAATTCTGATTTTAGGTCGACCAGGTCGAAAAGACTTTTATTTTTCGCTTTGTATTCAATAAGAAAATCGACATCGCTGCCGGATTTAGGGCGTCCCTGTGCAAAAGAACCAAATATTGCGGCACGTTTGATCGAATGCCTTTTTAAAATTGGTAACGATCGTTTTTTTATTCCGGATAGTGTTCCAACTTTTTCCATATTTGCCTCCCTCTTTACTCATCATACCAACTACACCAATTTCACGCACTCTAGACAATTGTAGACCTACAGCTTGACAGCTTAGGAGGTTCTGAACTATAAATTCTTTAAACCAGGAGCCGCACAATGACCCAACAATTCTCTACCTACTTCGCTGATCATCAAGTTTCTTTCCTGAAAGAATTCTCTGAATTCCTCGCATTTCAGAGCATCAGTTCGGAACACTCCTACAAAGAAGACATCCTCAAATGCGCTGATTGGGTCGTGCAATTCCTTCAATCCATCCACTTCCAAACATCGCTGTGGGAGACTTCCGGGCACCCTATCATTTTTGCTGAAGACCTCTCCGCAGGTCCCGATCAACCCACACTACTCATCTACAACCACTACGATGTCCAACCGGTAGACCCTCTCGACCTATGGAAAACGCCTCCATTCCGCGCAACGATGCATGAAGGGCAAATTTATGCTCGGGGAGCTCAAGATAACAAAGGTCAGTGCTTCTATGTCTTACAAGCTCTAAAATACTACAAAACCGTCGTAGGCGCTCTCCCCATCAACATTAAATTGATTATTGAGGGGGAAGAGGAGTGCGGCAGCCACGGCTTATTGGAAATTCTTCCCAAAAAAGCTAAAGAACTTAAAGCCGACTACCTTGCTATTGTCGATCTCGGTATCCCCAACATCAACACCCCCGCCATCACCTTAGGGATCCGCGGGCTTGTCACTATGGATGTCAAACTGACAGGCTCTAACACCGATCTCCACTCCGGATCGCATGGAGGGCTTGTTTTTAATCCATTACATGCTCTTACTGACATTTTAGGGAAACTTCGCGATAGTACAGGCAAAATCACTGTCCCGGGATTTTACGACTCTATCACCCCCATTTCCAAAGAAGAAGTCGAGCGACTTTCTCTCACTTTTGATGAAAAAGGGTACTTCAAAGAGTTCGAAGCAGCAGCCTCCGGAGGAGAAACAGCTTTCACCCCCTTGGAAAGAAACTGGCTGCGCCCCACTCTCGAAATCAACGGGCTATGGGGAGGCTATACCGGTAGCGGATTCAAAACCGTTATTCCTGCTCAGGCGTTTGCGAAAATCTCTTGCAGGCTCGTTCCGGGGCAAGATCCCGCGACCATTGGAAAACTCGTCGCGAAAGCAATTGAATCGCATGCACCAAAAGGGATTAAAACCGAAGTCGATATCCATGCCGGCGGAGGCCCTGCCGTAAGAGGCACTCCGGAATCAAAAATCGTGCAAGCTGTTGCAAAATCTTACGAAGAAACATTTAAAACGCCTTGCAAATACATTTTGGAAGGCGCATCCATTCCCGTCGTAAGCAAACTGGCGGAAACGTGTAAAGCAGAAACCGTTCTATTTGGATTAGGACTTCCTAGTGATAAAATTCACGCTCCTAACGAACACTTTGGCGTCGACAGACTCGCAAAAGGCTTTGAAATCATCACCAGAACCATCCAACATCTCAGAGTATAAAATCATGAAAACCGATAAAGATCCAACCCCTCATTACTTTCCTGTCTCTCATGGTTATTCGGGTATGCCCGATCGCAGCGCCTATTCTGAGCACGAAGACGTTCCCACTGAATTGGAAATGAAAATCCAAGCGATTGTAGAAAAAATGATATTCTTTTGTTGCGGCGGTAAGAAGGAAGATTAAATCACTTATCGACAGGATTCGTTTTTTGAACGATGAAAAGATCCTCGTAATAAGTAGGAAGGCCTTCAAACAGTGTTTTTGGGGCTTTTAATACACTCGCTAACACATCGTTAGAATTCGATTTTACGCTACCCGTAAAACCAATATCTCCCGGCATCGCCTGATCGAAGAAAATGTACAATTGCAAATCACTTCCGGTTAGGTTCTCGATGTGATGAGGATAAGCCGGAGGGATAAAATAGATATCCCCTTCATTCATCTCGTAAGTGTCCACCTTGCCGCTAGGAGAAAGAATTGACATTCTCCCCTTCCCTTTATGCACATACCCCAATTCGACCGTTTCCGGATGCCAATGGGGCTCTCGCATTCCGGTTCCATTCAAATGTAACGAATAGATCGCTTGTCGCTCTAAAACGGGCCATACATCTTTTCTTGCAACCCTTGCTTGACCGCCCGGAGAAGCAATCAAAGGAGCTGCCCCTTCCAAATGGTAACGATAGGGAGAGTCGTAACGACTCTCTTTAGTTGCCTTAACAGGTGTTTCAAGCATCGAAATAAACGTATTGTCTGTAGATTTTGGAATCGCTTGAAAAGTCTTTGCCGGAACACTCCAAGTGTTCCCTAAAACTGCATTAGTGAACATTCCAAATGTTCCGGACAGTCCAAAATCTTCCGGTTCTTCATTAGAAAAAAGGAGAATGAACTCTGCCGATTCTTCCCCAACGGTCTGTATGGCGTGAAGCGATCCGGAGGGCACGTAAAAAACGTCACCTGCTTGCACAAGAAAAGTTTCTTTGGCGTTTCCTGTCGCGTAAATGGAGACTAGCGCTTCCCCTCGGATACAGCAGCCCAACTCGTCTGCATTGGCATGCCAATGCGGCTCACGAACAGCATAAGGATTTAAGGATAGCTTATAGAATGAAACACCTTGCAAAAGAGGGAAATTTTTCTTGCTCACTTGAAGGCGATATCCCCCTTCATTTTGATTCTGTGGAGCAATATCTTTGAGATGAAGCAAATGAGACATGGCACCCTCTCTTTTCTTCCTTATACCGATAAATCTTATTTTTGGGATCTACGATTTTTAAGAGGGATGCCAAAGGGATTCCCTTCAGGGCGATTCGCTTCCACTTCGGGGGCGATCACCGCCGCTAAATACCAAGGGTGGTGTAGAATCGATTTCTCGGGATTGAATAAATCTCCAAGAGTATCGATGTGTCGTTTCCCTTCCGGAGTAAACCGCGCCGTTGCACCTAAAAAAAGACAGAGCATCGCATTTGTGACGACACCCGGGAAAAAATAAAGCGCATTCACAAACCATTTTGGGAGTTTCTCCTGCACCTTATTCCACCGTTTGATCACTGATAACGGGAAATACAGCTTTAACATCGAAGACGCAGTGTCCAGCTGAATGCCGCATGCCGCCGCTACCTCATTGACCATGACGACACAACTGTCATCAAACAAGCCAAACGTCAGATTTTTACGCTGTTTGATCGATTTGATTTTCTCTAACCCTCTGTCAAAATCTTCTTTCGTGATTTCAAAATGCAACTCTACAATCTTCGTTCCTTCGCTAGTTTTGATGGGGAGTTTACAATCGGGTTCGATAGGCCACATGGTATTCATGTCCGGAGACTGAATCGTAGCAGGAAAATTCACCAACGCTTTCTCAAGTTTCCACACTCGTGGAGGTCGATACTTGCCAAATTCATACACTTTTCCTTCGGGGGTCGTCAGCCTAAACCAAGAATGCTCTCCGCTATAACGAGGAGCTTTCGGAGTGCAAAATGCGCAAAAAGTAAACACATAAGAGCCGGGAAGGGGGTGCCGTTTCGTCCGGTAAGCACGCGTTTCCGGATCTTCCCACTCCGCAAAATCATCATTTTTCAGCCCTTTTTCTCCATATTTCCATGGCCAAATCCCGGGGACATCGGGGTGATCCACCAAAGCTGATTTCGCGTCTTCCCAGTCGACGTATTCACCGTTCATCAGAATCTGTACGGGAGAAAATGCGTCTTTCGTTTTTAAGGAGTGACGGTAGTGGGCGAGATAATTGTAGAGGAATGCCTTCGTGTCAGTAAACGACTGCAAATCGGGACTAGCGTCCATATTCGCCCGTGTAATTCCCAGTCTGTAAGCGGTGAATTCCGCTTTAAAATTTTTGAATAATTGGTCGTCCGCGCGTTCAAGCCATTTTTTATTACGCAGCAGAAACTCGCGTAAAATGCACACTTCTCGACCTTTAAAAGCGTCCGCAGGAAATATCCGGGGAGCTTCGCTCAACCCTTCCACCAGCAGCGTCATCAACGCAATCCCCTGCTGTCTGGAGTAATCGGAACGGTAGCGGAGTTTTAAACGCTCAAAAAAAGTTGCGGGGTGAATCTTTCCTCGATAGACGATGGGGTATGCAACCTCATCTAACGCATTTGTAAGTTCGGTTAACGTCGCTTTTTTCATAACGAAATAAGCCCGGTTAAAAGATAACAATCAGGGTTTAAGGAGCTTCCGTATCGATCAGTTGCCAGGAATCTAATAACTTTTTAAATTCCCCCTCCTCTCTCATTTTAGCTAATCCGGCATTAAATGCGCTAATCAACGCTTGACCTTTTGCTGTTTTGATGGTCATTAACCGCAGACCGACTTCGTTAAGCGGCTTCGTTGCCACAACGATTTTTCCTGCATAAAAGCCTTGTGTTAAGTTGTATGCAGGAATCGCGTCCATCAAAATCGCATCCACACGATTAGTCATTAATGCTTGGACGGCAGCAGCATAGGAATCGTATGTACGAAGGACAACTTGGGGGTATTTCGTCACTTCGATATCGAGAAGATCGCCACGGCGGTAAGCAATCGCTTTCCCGGTAAGCTCATCTAAACTATGGAACGTGTCCCCTTTTTGAACGACTAAGACAGGACCGGTCAAGTAAATCGGATCTGAAATCAAATATCTATTTTTATCTGTTGAAGCGGGGTTTACCCCTGAGATGATTGCGTCAAATTCACCGCTATCCAACGCGTGAAATAATCCGGTATACCCTTTGTTATAGAGCTTTACTTTGAAATCTTCCGCCGCGCCGATTTTGATCATTAGCTCGTTAGTCAATCCGGCCATGTTTTTTTCTTTGCCATAAAGCGCAACGGGATACCAGGTTTCGTCCCTTCCAATGGTGTACTCAGGTTCAAAATAATCGATTGTTCCAGTGCAAGCTTTTGCCAAAAACAAAAAAAGAAGCACAACTGCTAATCCGGCTCCGATAAATTTCAAATAATGCATTTTTTGATCGTTCATATAAAAAATAAGAAAATTAAATAAACTTTATCGTATCACACCCCCCTTTTTCTTTCCTTAATTCATTTCACCTCAATGAAAAAATTTACCGGGTTTTAAAAAAAGACTTGCGAAAAAACAAGAAAAAAATTTACAACAGCAATTTGATATAACTTTCCCGCCCTAAAATTTTGCTAGGCGGTAAAAAAAAAGGAACCAAAATGAAAAAATTCTTAAAGACACTAGTCCTTGCAGGACTACTCTGTCATACGCAGTCTGCTGAAGCTGCCGGCTTCTTGCTGTCAGAACAGTCTGTCAGCTCGATGGGAACAGCTTTTGCTGCTAACACCGCAGGGGTGGATGACGCAACAACTGTTTATCTTAACCCAGCAGGAATGACTTCCTTGGCACGTCCAAACGACTTCGTCTCTGGTATTAGCTGGATCATCCCCAACGTAAAATACCACGACAAAGGGACCATCAACATTTTTGGTCAACCTATGGGCGCAGCTCCTTGCAGCCACAACACAAACGGTGGACAGATCGGTAAAAACGGATGGATTCCTTATTTCGCTTTTGCAAAGAAATTCGGCTGCCGTTGGGCTGCAGGGATCACTGTTAACGCTCCTTTGGGATTAGCAACAGACTACAACGATGAATGGTTTGGCCGCTACTATGCGACATACTCCCAAGTTATCACCACAAACATCAATCCTGCGCTCGCTTACGACATCACTGACAACCTAACAATCGGTGCCGGTATCAGCGCGCAATACCTTCACTTAGTCAACAAAAGCATGGTGGACTTCGGCGCAATTTTGGGCGCTCAAACACAAAACCCTGCTTTAGCTGAACAACTCGACGGTAAAGCTACTCTTAAAGGGTGTGCATGGGGCGTCGGCGGAAACGTTGGATTGCTGTACAAATTCAACTGCGACAGAACACGCATTGGAGTACAATACCGCTCTCAAATTCACTACAAAGTTAACAACGGACACGTTCGTTACCACGACCGTCCATCCATTCTCGCAACAACATTCCCAAATACAGGTGCTAAAGCCAGCGCAACAATGCCTGACGTCGTATCTGCAGGGATCATGCACCGCTGGGATGATGCTTTGACATTGTACGGAGATGTCCAATGGACAAACTGGGCCACATTGAACAAACTGGATGTTAAGTTTAAAAATCCAGGACCAGTGCCAGGACCACAAAACTCTCTCACTACATTCAAGTGGAAGAGCGTATGGCACTTTGCAGCAGGTCTTAAGTACCAGTTGACATGCGACCTCGCATTCCGTTTAGGATACATGTACGACCAAGCGCCAACACGTAACTCCTACTATGTTTCCCCAAGAATTCCTGACTCAGACCGTCAGTGGGTTGCGTTCGGTATCCAATACTGGATTAATCAATGCATCGCTGTAGACTTCGGTTACACACACTTGTTCATTAACAACAGAAAAGTAGACAACCGCTCCGGCATTCCTGCTGATGAAGAGATCCGATTCAAAGGCGGACTCTACGGACGTTGGAAAGCATGGACAGACATTCTTGGAATCCAGATCCACGGATCGTTCTAAGAACTTGTTAACAGCTATCCCTTGTGTGTTGGAACATCCTACGCACAAGGGATTTTTTTTACCCTTCAAAAAATAGGTGCATTTTATGAGAACAAATCTAGCCAATTGGTGTCTTAAAAAAGCTGGAGCCATGGTTGCGCTTAGCGCATTGCTCCTCACAGCAACACTCGCACATGCGGAAGATACATTCCAAGACCCTTCATCAAAAACATCGTTCCCAAAGCAAGTCTCATTCGACATCGACGGCACCAAGCACACGCTTGAAGCCACTGGAGCCTCCACTCGCATTAAATTCTTTGTAAAAGTGTACGCTGTTGCCAGCTACGTTGAAAACCCCGTTAAAACAAATCTAGACGCTCTCGTTAATCAAATTTTGGATGGCAATCCAGCGCGTCAGTTTACCATTCACTGGTTAAGAGATGCGGAAGCTGAAAAAGTGAAATCCGGATTTGTCGAAGGGTTGCAAAAGACAACAACAGCAGCGGAATTTTCCTCCTTCCAGGATGCGATTAAGAGCTATCTGGTCGCTTATGAAGAGAGCATCAAGGCGAATGACATCATTGTTTTAAGATGGCTTCCAAGCGGCAAATTGCAAGTGTACCGCAATGACAAGCTCAAAGCGGAAATCACAAACAACGCTTTTGCAAGAGCAGTATGGAACGTGACTGTAGGACCAAACTCCGCTGTCAAACGCGCAGAAATGTTCTCGTTAATATTCCCTGCAAAATAGTCGTCTTACTCTCGAAGTAAAAAAAAGACAACGCATCTCTGCGTTGTCTTTTTTTTTGCAACTCATGCCTGTCTAACATTATATTTCTTATGCTATTGAAAACTAACATCCAACGAAAGGAACTGGATAACGCGGAGACACGGGGGCGCAGGGACGCGGAGTTTGTTTTATAAAAAAATATAATTGTGATTTTTTCTAGGCAATATCCTCTTTACCACTTTCGAATTTTCTCCGCGTCCCTGCGTCCCCGCGCCTCCGCGTTGTCTTGTTATCGTTCCTTGAAGATTGATTTCTAATAATTTAAACAAGGAAATGAATTAGGTTGACGCTTCAGAAAATGCCGGGAATTAAACGGTATTTAACTCGACTGCAATAATTAGTCCAATCAGCTCCATATTTTTTGCTGCAACGATCCTCGTCACGCAAACAGCGATGAACCAGCAAAATCAGCAAGAAAATGAAATAAAAATAGGGAAACAGATACGCAGTGCCGCAAGCAAGACTATAAGCTAAGGAAAGGATCAGATCCCCGGTATAGTTCATATGCCGCGTAATTCCCCACCATCCCGACATTAGCAGCCGGCTTTGACGTATTGCCCCGTCTTGTGTGGTGTAACTACACGTAATATAATCGGGTTCTTTTCCCCAGATGGCGCTTGGCGTCGCTTCGCTTCTAAATTTATCTTTTTGATTGTTGGAAGAAGCAAAAATCCAAAATCCTGTCAGCCCCACCGCTAATACAAACAACGCATAAAGTGGTGACAATTCAACCGGATGAAAGACAAGAAACAGTGCTTGAAGCGTATACATAAATGGAAGCCAAACAGAATCTCCCCACGCTAAAAGCCATCCAAAGTGATCGTGGTGGATGTCAATTGTTTTGAGGTACCACGCTTCCTTCCAAAAGAAATACAGCACATAAAGCCCCTGAAGAAGATTGACAAGGATCATCGAATTCGTCACGGTGCCATGTAAAGCATATTGAGCAGAGGCAAACGAAAGGTTAATCAATGTCCACGCGACAATGCCCGGACGTCCATTAAAAAATAATTTGAGATCGATCAATCCAATTCTAGGATTCAACTCCACACCCATAATAAAATCGTAGGCCCAATTTCCGCTGAATTTGCGGTCGTTTTCGTGAGAAGGGAACCAATAGGCCTTAAAGTAGACGAATGTTCCTACAATAAATCCGGTAAGGTTTAACACCAAAAGAATAGGTCCCCAATAGTCGAAAATGATTGTCGGAGAAAACCATTCAAAAACAAATGCTCCTAAAATAAAGAGAGCGTGAGAGAGTATCCACGCTTGAAGGCCATTGATTTTATAGGTTAACGCTAGTCCTGCGGGCGTGATAGCCCCTTGGATATCTCCACCTTGGTAATTTTTGATGACACGGTGAACGAAGTCGGGCAGTACTGCAAAAAGTGCTTGAACGGCAACCCATGTCAAATATAACCCCGCAGCGAACCAGGAGAATGTAGGAAGAAGCTCCCAAAAACCTACCAGCGTCAGTTGACCGGAAATTGCAGCCTCTACAGGCGCTAAAAGAGAACTCTCAAAATGATAGGCACTCACGTAGTAATACAAGACAAGGAGAGGTGAAAAAACCGAGAGCAAGACACATCCTACAGTTGTTGCCCAGCTTGGATTCCAAGATCTTCCCCACGACAGCGATTGATTAGACTCTACAGCCGGCTTGAAACTCATTCTTCGCGCTCCTCTTGTTGTCGACTACATTTGATAACGGTTGTTATTTTCGTTTCTTGGAATCTTATCAAGCAACACATTGACAAACTCTTTCCAGTTCCCCGCTTCAAGAGAAGGTGAGATTAAATTCACATCGATGCCGACGCGTGCCGCGAAATCGTGCATAAAAGGGAGGATGTTATTGTTTTTGCTCTCTTCTGTCATAGAGGAGTTGATCCCTTCAAAAAAATCGCTCCACACCCAACCTCTGGACTTCAATGCATGAATAGAACATTTCATTTGCTCATCCATAAAGATCGTTCCAACAAAATGGAATGGATGGATCAGCTCCAGCCGATCGCCCGCTTTTTTGAGAGAAGATCTCTCTTTAGCAATTTTTACTAAAGAAGCCATTCCGAGGGTATTCACGATATAGGCGATATCTTTCTTTTGGCTTTCGGTAATAGGGACTGCATAATTTCTTTGGAGGCCGGCTTTACGGATGAAATCTTTATAATTGCCACCTTCTACATCAACAATACAGTAACAGCCTTCACCAAATAGAAAATGGAGCGTCTCCATAAATTCTGCAGCGCTTTGGTCTTCCGGGACAGAGACAGAATTGATTTCCCCATCTTGGGTTCTGATCACGACGTCGTAACTCGAAATCGATAATGGCATCAGCATGAGCATAAACGCTAGACACAGTTTCATGAGAATCCTCAAATTTTATGTTAAAATAATATCCATAAGCTCTTTTTTCTTTTGCGACAAGAAAATTCATTTTGAATTTTTTGAAAAATTGCCTATTCTAACCCTTTTGCACAGGGAAGAATATGATCAAGAAACTCTACAAATATATAGCAATAGCAACACTAAGCCTACAGTATCCCTTGAATGGAAATTGTTCGCAACATCATTTGTTCGTGGGACCGCAATGGGAACACCTGACAAGAACCCGAGAAGGCGGTATTAAGCAAAAAGGGGATTTGTTTGGAGGCGTCTTTTTATATGAAAGACTCAAGCGTTACGGCTGGTATTTAGGAGCCGAAGGCTCTTATGCCAAAGGGACGATTAAAGGAAAATTCGATGACACCTTCGATTTAAATTCTCGATTCACCGATCAATGGATTGAAGGGAGATTTGGGTATACGTTTCAACAGAAATGTGGACGACGATTTTCGTTTACCCCCTACATTGGTGTTGGGTATGCAGAAGAGCAAAACAACTTCGGATCATCCAGTCCATTGCCGCTGCACTTCAAAACACATTTCTGGTACCCTTTCGCGGGCTTCAGATCGCAAATTAATGTCTTCGATAATTTTGTTGCCGGAGTAAATTTTCGTGTTCGGATGCCCTATGATCCAAAGTGTGATGTAAGCAACGACCCCGACAACGAATCTATTTCGCAAAAAGTGGGGGAGAAGCTGCAATACCGAGTCGAAGTTCCCCTGACTTATTATGTGCCTTGTTATGATTGGTTAGGTGTTTCTGTGATGCCATTCTATGAGTACCGCCCTTACGGGGAACATGTGAATTATCCGTTCGATTACTTCAAGACCACAATTCAAATTTGGGGTGTCGCAGCGGGAGCTGCATTCCGGTTTTAAAAGGGACGGTAGGGACAGGGACAAAAGGGACATTTTTAGGGACATTAGCGACAAAAGGGACCGTAGGGACCTTAGGTGTGGGTGTTGCACCCGATAAAGTTGTAGTTTATGTGTGATGTACTACTGACGATTCACCCATATAAATAATGAATCATGGCTTCAGAATCACGGAAGATAAAATCAGTAGTTAACCAAATTAGGGTGGTTTTGCAGATTACTTAACATCCCGTCCTTAGGGACGAAGGGACGAAGGGACAAAGGGACAAAGGACATAAAGGACATAAAGGACACAAGGGACTTAAGGGACAGTAGGGACATAAGGGACAACATGTTAAGTAATTTGCAAAACCACTCTAACCTGGTTAACCACTGATTCTATCTTTTGGGATGCTGAAATCATGATTCATTATTTATATGGGTGAATCGTCAGTAGTGCACCACACATAAACCACAACCTTATTGAGTGCACATCCCGTCCTTTATGTCCTTTGTCCCTTAAGTCCTTTGTGTCCTTTATGTCCTTTGTCCCTGTCCCTTTGTCCCTTTCAGGCAAAAAAAAAGCCTGTTAGACTTGCGTCTAACAGGCGAATATAAAAAGCTTGGCAGC
>CAMFKA010000041.1 GCA_945957185.1 uncultured Chlamydiaceae bacterium
ATGAACGTATGTATCAAAACCGGTATCATATAATGCAAACTTTGTCTTGGAACCGGTGCGATTCTTATAGGGTCTGAAATTCCATTTTATAAAATTTGCTTCCTTCTGATCGACCAGCAAAAATGTCTGCTGCTCTTCAGATTGGCAGCACAATATCTGGTAGGCCGGAGGAAGATCACCCAAAAATGGCACCACGCCTGTTGGCTGTCGTGACCGCGTCATTATGGGAGCGAAATTGTTGGTGGCAAGTAAATTCTGTGGAATCACGCGCGACAACACCTCTAATTCCCCTTCGCACAAGTCGCGCACGCGATGGATCGGAACTAATAGATCCGTATTCAACTTCAACCAATTTTCCAGCTCATAAAAATCTAAATCTTTTGGCCAATACCACCGCTCAACATCGCTAGAGGAAACACCAATCAGTGACACTTGCTCTTGTGTTTCTTGCACTCTCTCTTGCTGCTCCTCAATGTTTTGTTGCTCTTTAGCGTCTACATCGATATGCGTTCGTACCCTGAGTCCTACACCTGTATGGTAAACACCTTCTGTCAAAGAGATATCGACTTCTTTGGGCAAGTTGCCGGAGGTCGCCGTATCTAGCCTTGTGTCGATTTCCCTGATCTCCGGAACTGTAAACAACCCGGTCGGCACTCCGCTCTTCAATTTTTCCCGATAGATCTTTAACGCTTCACGCGCGGAGCCTTTTCGTATTGCTCCGGCAAATAAACCGCTTGGTCTAACCTGAACGACTTCAACAAAATACTTTTTCCCCAAACCAAAATGATCAATCATTCCTATCGGACAGGACAAATTGACGATTTTCCTTAGCAACACGCTTCGAGGGATGGACGCCATGGCTTTATAGGCGCTTTCGTAGTTCTCTTTCTCGCGATGAGGCTCCGTATTTTTTACGAAATATTCGACGACGTCATTCGGAATGACTTCTTCTAATCCGATCCCTCTTCTAATGACTTCCGTTGTGGTAAAAGTGAACGATTGCCCGTCTTTGAGACCGCGCATTCTCCAAGGCCCTTGGAAGCCTGTCAAATCCGTCAACTCACCAAAGGTGACAATGGCCTTGCCGTTTTTAGGCTGCGGGACATCGGCAGCGTCGGTGTGGGACTGATCGAAGTAGGTGAATCGCTCTTCCAACTTCAAACGCGATTGCTTATAAGGAATAGGTTGCGCGCTGTCTTTTGTAAGAACGACTTGATTGTCTTCAGAATCCCAAAAGACGACCCCTTTAATATCGGGGCGATACATTTTGATAAACTCCAGCATGTGCGCAGCGACAATTCCATTGGCAACGCCTCGATAGAGGGCTCCCCTTTCGATGATAGCGCAATACTCGGAGCCTTCTTGAAAGAATCGATCCAAGGTTTCGTCGAGGAGTCCCATAGCTGTTGTCGCATAAAGGATGGGGATCGGAGCATTTCCACATAAGCGACGGATCGTTGCGACGGTCTCCCCTTGCGTACCAGGATCGAGTACGAGCTTTACGCCTTCCGGATAAGTTTCGTGGTTATCGCGAGACCCTGTGCACGAAGTAAACTTCGACAACATGGCACCAAAAGTGTGGGAGTTGCTGTAGCTTTTCTCGCCGTAGTATTTAATCTCTTCCGAAACCAACCGTCGCACATAAGACAATATGAAGCTGCTGTGATGCGTGAGCGAGCCGATCAACGCATCGTCATTGCAGATATCTTTTTCGAATAAGTTGCGTCCATTGGTATGGTGAGAAAACTGCTTTGCAATCGTTGTGCTTTCTGGAGGGAAACCCCATTTTTTGGAAAGTTTGATCGCTTGCTCTCGAAGCACATGGATATAGGTGGACACTTCAGTAGGTTTTAGTCCTCGCTTCAAGTAAACAATGCAAGTGTTGACATACGCTTCGTAGGGGGATTCCGAGTGAGACTCCTCGTTCGGTTTGTCGTTTCCGTCCGCAGGGTGAGCGATAGGGGTGTTTTCTTTTTTCGACAAAGTGTAGCTGACAAATGGCAACGAATCGAAACCGTGAGGCAAGTAAGTGTTCAGCATTCCCTTTACTAGGCAGATCTCTTCATAATTCCGGTGTTGTTGTAGATATTCCGGAGCTGGTATTTCGTTTTGCAAGAATCGGATCACAGCATTGACGTGTTGCTCCGGAATGTCGAATTGACGCAACACTCTAGGGTAGAGCTGCGGCGAAATTTGAGCTCTAAAGTACTCCTCAGGAATTTTATGTAAGACCGCTTCGGAGTCTCGGAAAGGGATCAGTTCAGGTGGATCTAAATCGATTAGCCATTGAAACACCATCTCCATCGCTTTTCTATATTTTTTGTCGATCTTCTGCGCCTTTCCAATCGAAAATTGTAGATCGATATCGTGTTTGAAGTTCAAATGCGCTTCGTCGATATTCCCTTTACCGTAAGTGAAGATGAATTTCAGGATTTTTGCATATAAACGGATCTTGGTAAGTTCTTTTTTATTGTCTTTGTCGGCGGTGTTTAGCAAATCGATGAAATTCAATTCGATGGACTGTAAATCCTCTTTCGTCATGTTGATGGGTTCTGCATACTTCAATGCGCGCTGCAGTGTCAGATAGAGACCTTTCAGAGTCTTGGTCGATACGTGACGATCTCTTCCAAAACTAAATGCAAACGAACTTTGCTTGTAAACATCGCTCATTCCTCTGCTGATCTCTTCGATATTTGTCTTTGCTGTCGGCGACGGCCAGATGTTAATGACAAAATGGGATTTATCAGATCCAAAATAATTGATGAGCGGCATCCCAAATGCTGTCTTCCCACTTCCCATGATCAGCTCGATCACTTGCTTTGCACCGTTTCCGGTCAGCAATTTCTCGAACATCTCCGCTTGCTTTTTCCACAACACCTTCCCTGTGTTGGCTTCAAAAACGAGAAACCCAAGCAAAATGCGGGAATTTTTTCCGGCATACTGGTAGGCACGACGCACATGGAGAGCTTTTCCGATCTCTTCAATTTTGCCACTTTTGAAAGCACGGTCTGCTGCCTGAAAGAGAGCTTCCCAACGGGAGTTTCCGACAAGATGCAATTGGACGAGGAGTTTCAAATGCTCCAGCCAATCGGGAGCCAACCCGGTTTTTCGCATGAGAATGTCGTCTTCTCCACGGAGAATCCGCTCGAAAATCTCTTCGAAGGAGATCTCTTCACGATCTTTGAAGTGGTCATCAAAAGTTGTTGGGTTTCGCGCGGCTTCTCTGCTTGCGGCATTGGCGAAAGAGACAATTTTTTTCCTCTCAGCAGCAACCCTTTTCATTGTGGCGGATTTGATCTCGTCGATCTCCATTTTCAATTCTTCGAGATCCCCCGTCAATGTGATTTGTGACGCAGGTTCGACAGGACGGAGATGGTACTCTAAAAAGCTTTCGTACAACTCTTCAAAGGCGGCACCGGCGATTGATTCGTCTATTAATGTGATCGGTGTTTTATCTTCATCGCTGGAACTATCAACATTAACAACGTTGAAATAGCGGCTCAAGAGGTGGTCATAAACGGCATCGATGGCGTGGTCACGCGTTCTTAGGTCCAAAGCCCACTCATTCGAAATCGTTCTGTTATCAACCAGTTGATTCGCAGAAACGAGGTCGTGTTTTTTGCTGATTTTTTCGATCTGATTCAAGTGTTTTTTGACTTTTGGCCAGTAGTAAATGAGGTTGACGGCTCGATTTAAGTTAAACAGGTACTTCGCAAAAGGAACAACCGATTGGGCAACCTGAACGCCAGATTGTTTAGCGACAGACAAGACGCCATTGCTCGTCAACACACCCCCTATCATTTCCACTCTTGCGCGCGATAGGAACACGTCTACAAAAGAAACGAGCAATTGCGACAACTGTTTTTTTGTCTCTTCATTAGTTGTAGCGAACTCTTCTTTCAAGATATCGACCTGCTGCGCAAAGGGCATCACTGATTTGTCTGTATTTTGAACCGTGATCTGGTAGTGTGCAAATCTAAAGCCTTCAAGGAGCCCTTTGTAATTCTTTGCAAGTGTTAACATGTCGACAAAAGGACGTATGTCTTCCTTATAATTCCCTGTCAATAAGAGAAGGTGGCGTCGAAATCTTTGCGACTTTTGCTCGAAAATTTCTTTAACAGCATCTTCATCACTTGGACAAATGCCTAACAAAAGATAGAGGTAGGTAAAGAAGTATCTTTGGAAATCTGTCGGCCCAATTTCATAAAATAGCACCGGAGCTGCCTGCAGATCGGCTGCAAAATTGAACGAAAGAAACGCGGTGCTTAAGTTCTCTTTGAATTTTTCGTTTTGCGTATCAATCGAATAGCGCCTTACTTTACGAACGATGTCCACCGCATTCATCACGAAGCCGGCACCGGAGACGTCATTCTCTCCCCCTGTCACTGCGCCTAACATCGGAAACTGCACTCGCGTCACTTCTGTTTTATCCGTCATTAACGCTGCTATCATGTACTGTATGCGTGACTGGTCTTCATCCAAATATTTTGCACCCAGTTTAGTAAGGCGTTTGGTCAAATGCGGATGCAGCAGCATCCCCCCAACCATTTTCATAGCCCCACTTTTCTTTAGGATCGTTTTGATTTGAGCCGGAATTTTATCTTTGACCAAAGCCGCAGCGTCGACGGACAATCCTTTCAGCAAATTCAATTCGGAGAGCTCGTGAATGGGAAGCTCGAATCCTCGATTTCTTAACGAGAGGTAGCACTTTTGCGCCATCAACCACAAGGTAATCCTCAGAGGCTTTGCCCTTTCCAAAATTGCTTCGGCATTGAAAAAGAGAAGATCATTTTCGTACAAAAGTGTGGCGAGGCGGCATCCAAGGCAATTCATCTCTTTGGAGCTCTCTATCAACAAGGGAAGCAACATCAGCGGGACAAAAGACCAAACGCTTTCAGGTAAAGGCCCGCGCTTTCCTAACAGCTCCAATTCACTTAAATACCTGCCGCACTCGGCAATGTTCGCTTGTGTATAGCTGAAGACCATCAGATAAGCAACAGCTTCGGCACTGTCAGGAATCAGCTGTCCGCTTTTCGTTATTGTACACGAGATCATCGAACTGGAAACGGCGCCCACTTCCGGAATCCAACGCATAATTCCGGAGGTAAGAGTGAAATTTAATCCCAATTTAGCGATGGTTGCCGCGGCGAGTTGCCCCAACGATAGCGGCATCAACAGAATTTTCCTTTCTCCATCATCGTTTTGTACGAGCAAACTCTGCGAGAACGGTAACAAGTCTTTCTGGTTTTGCTTTTCAGCAATATAAAACCCGGAGAACTCCCCTTCACCATAAGCGCGGACTTTTCCGTCAACCTCTGTTGTACGGAATACTAAATTCGGAATCTTTGTGAACGTGATCTTTGCAACTACTCCCGGACTCTCGTATTTTGTATAAACGGCTATGTCGTCAAGGGGTTGAAACCACGACAACAACGAAAGGGCGTGGGGTACTTCTGACAAGTTTACACGTTGCAATGCTTCGACTGATTCAGATCCAACCCCTCCCATGCCGATCGCTTCTGTGTCTTCATCGTCGATGATAGGGGCCGCGTGAACCATCGAAACAAACGTGTCGACGTTATAATAAAACTGTTTGGTTTGGTGATTTTTTAAGAGTAAATTTAAATTTACAGAAAAGACTCCATTGGAAAATACGGGATAAACCCCTCTCCACTCCCCTACTAAACTTTCTGCGCTGACATACTCTCCCAAAATCTCGATCATGAACTTTTCAACCAACGAAGGATTTTGATAAAATTGCTCTATAATAAAAGCTTTCCAATGAGTGAGCGTCAATGCTGCCGCATGAAATGGTGTGATCGGTTGGTGTTTTGGGGAACTCTCCTTCACAAACCCTCTCGCAACGTCCAATATCGCGCGCTCTAAAGCATCCACAGAGACTTCATCTTCCAGGTTTTCGTCCAGGTAAGATTCAACCAAAACGCTCCAGTCGTTCAAAACACCTTGCTTAAGTCTCTCGCGGATTGTATCGCGAATCTCGTGAAGACGATTTGCAAATCGCTCTTCGGCTAGTCTGAGCGCCATCCTTGCAAATCTATCATTGTGCGCTTTCGCATACCCTTCATCAATGATGTTTAAAATGGTTTGTATCAATACCGAAAATAGATCGGGGTCGGCTGCGGTGGCATCAAAACTAAAAACATAATTGGAGAAAAAGTCGTCGGGATTGATCCGTTTTAAAAATGCCCCTTTAGTGTCCCGTATCAGCTGCAGAGTCCTTAAAAACTCCTCTGCCCTATACTTAAACGTCTCAGTCCTTTTTCGCCGTAAAACCGGAGTGTCAGATTCCCATCGCGGATCACTGATCTTCCCTTTAATATATCTTGCAGGTGGATTGTCAAAGTTTTTGGTCTCTTTGCCTGCTTCCGTTCCAATGTGAATGCAATCACAGTCTTTAAAACCTCTTGCGTTATCGTCATTACCATTGCAATAGCGAAAATGATTCCCATGATCGTTTTTCAGGTGCGAAGAGAAGGTTCGCGTACTTGCAGACAGTTCTCCGTCGTTTAACGGCTCATGTCTAGCAAAACTGCTTAAAGCGCTAAACTCCATTTTTCTGTAGTACTTCATTGCAGCAGGTAAACAGTCTACACCGGACGGATCTTTTAGGTTGTTAAAAAGGGTATTTACCTCGCGACTTATCCTTATACTGCGAGGAATAATATTAACGGCATTGGCAGCAAACTCAACGAGATTTCCTGCTACATTCTTCCATGGACGATGTAGATCATTAACCGACTCTACAAAAGAATGAAACCAATTGAGTTGATTTCTTTGTTTTTGAACGTGGGGTTGAACAAGGCTTGCAACTTCCGGTCTTCTTGCGATTGTGTCGTAAAACATGTAGGTTCTAAGATCGAGACGATCCAGTTGTTCATATTTAAATGAAGAGCCGTCCTCTCCAAAATTGAAATTTGAAGGGTGACGAATCGACAATCTTGTCTGCTGCGCTGATTCCGAGATCGCTTCTTTCACCAACTTTTGTCGCGGTTTTTTTCCATCGTAAAACGATATCCTATCCGATTTGAAAACAATAAATATGTGCGAGAGTTGTAAATAAGTGCTCACACTTTTAATGTGCAGCAACGACTCGCGCCCCGTCGTCATAAATGTAGTAAATTCTAACCCGCTTGGCGATAACCCACTAATGTTTAGCGCTCTAACACACAAACTATTGCAGATCACATAAAGCGCGTACAGCGAGACAGTATTTTCAACATTCGAAGTGTACTCAAGAAAAAAGCGATGTAGACGGTATAGCAGTGGGATCAATTTTTTAGGATCGATCTCGTTAGAATACCACATTACATTTCCTTCATCAGTAGCAATTGGAATCGGGAGCTTCCGCACAAACTGCGTCGCCACCACCCACGCTTGCGCAGAATAGGAGCTCAAACGTGTATCCACAAATTTATCGAAATGTTTACCCTTATTAATGTTGCGGTCTACTTTCATATACATCGCCACAGATTCTATATATTCGAGCAATCCCTCTAAATGCCCTTCGAGGTTGCTTGGCGTAATTTTGATTCGATTCCAGAAAAAAAGAGGTCCCTCTTTAATTGCATCCTCAACTTGTCCAATATAGGGGATACACAAGTATTCACTTAAAACCCCTATGTGAAGGTAGAGCGCAACGGGAGATTTGTTAAACTGGAGCTTAGAAAACGGAGAAAATATTTTGTAAAATTCAGGCAACTTGGTTACCCACGATTTACCTTTGAGTTCATCAAGCTTTCCCCAATCCGCAGCATTTGGTGCTGATGAAGTGCTCCATACTCTTGTACCTTCTTCATAAGAGTTTGCGTTGATGAGCTTGGCGATTGCTTCATTTTGAGAAAGGGTTAAATTGTCGGTTTGACTTCTCCACCAACACTTTAAGAGCGAAAAATTAGGAACAGGTAAATCTTTTGCCACGTCAGGATATTTTGCTTTTAAGTATCCGACAGCACGATTGTAGGCTTCTACTTTAATTCGAAAGTATGATATCAACAGCTCTGGATTTGCCACTCCCGTGGCAGCTTGCAGTTCTATCAATTTCTTTAAAACTTCATATTGATGAATTAATACCTCTAAAGGGTCTTCAGGGTCTAGATCGGAGAGATATTGTGAAATGTTGTTTTTAGTTAAAATTGAGAGATCCGGAGCTTGCTCCGGCACAAATGGATAAATTTCATGCAGTCTTTCTATCGTCCGGCAAAGTACACACACAAAACCGAGAGCTTTTTTTTCAACTTGAGGATTTGTCGGTGTGTCAGGTATGTAGACTCCCATTTTTTGCAGGATTTGATCGAAGTTGTGGTCGTTCAGGCTGACATCTTGTAAAATATCTTTGCTCTGCTCCATCCAATAGAGGAAAACATGATTTCTTGTACGAGATGTTGAACCGGAAGCTTGTTCCACAATCTCACTTTTGGACCAAAGAGGAGCGTTTGGTTGAATAATTTTATGAAAATCTGCAATGTATTTCTGTGTCTGATGTCTTAAATCTAAGTCAATTATTGGAATATCCAAAGTCCAATTTTGTAATTTTTTTAGATCAGGAATCGGTAATAATTGTATTAACGGCGATGTTGGATTGTTAGTCCGTAAAATCTTTGTTGTAAAAAGATATACCAACAGAAACATTTGATAGCAGGCAAACATTAAACCAGGAATCTCGGGGTGAGGGTTGATTGTGTTTGCGAGATCCTTGATATGGTTTTTGAGTTCCTGATAATCTGCCGAAAGCGAAAGGAGGTGCTGAAATGGTGTTTGTTTAAGTCGGTCTGAAAGCAAATTATAAGGATCCTCGCTTTCTACAATACCTCGAAGCGTATTTAAGTTGTTTCTAAAAAAACTTAAGGAATATCCTTTTTTTAAGTTGTTGAGTTGCCTTGCAGACTCAGCTTCAGCATCAAATTGAGATATCTCCTCCACAGAGTTGCTAGCGTTCGCGGGCTCAAGGGTGAGTTCCGGTACACTAATCGGTAATTCAACAGGGGCAACACCCTTTTCCACTTGTGGGACAAAACCACCTAAATGGTAATCGATTGTCCCCTCTCGCGTTGCTTTGGAGCGGAATTGATTGACTTTGTTTATAATGTTGACTCGCTGTTCGTTGAGAACCGTCCGAAACGCACTGCGCAGGACAATGAGGGCGACACGCTTTTTGATGTACGAGGTCACTTCGTTATAAAGCGATAAGAACGCAAAAACCCCATCCCAAACCTGCTTGGGAATCACTCCGGTCACAGCGTCATGACCAAACCTGGCAGCACGGTCAAACAAGCTTTTTAAAATGAACGATGTTGTCGCCACGCCGGGGAAAAACACAACCAGCAAAGCTTTAAGCATGAGCTCGACAATAGTCCCGACAATCGAATCGTTGCAAAATTGGCAAATGGCAGAGTAGATCCGATAGGTCGTTAGCAGCGAAGGCCTTGCCTTGAACTGTCCTGCGCGCTCTTTGATTGCACTGAATTCTGTTTTGCCAAGCACAGATTTAAATCCCAATCGCCCCATCACCGTTCGATTGTCTACACGAGGAGTATTTATAATTTCTTGCCCCTCTTTTCTCGGAAGGAACTCGTGGATGACATCTTCTAAAGCGGAGTCAACATCGTCCCCTAACACCTCGATAAGGAGAGAGCGGAGCATTTCGACGGTGGAAACAGCGGTGTCAGTTCCACAAATCTCTGCGATATACGCACGCAATTCGGGAGGAATGGTCAACGACGGCGGAGCTTTTGGAACCGCTTCTATCTTGGAGAGAAGATTGTGAACTTTTTTTGCGGCTTCGCAAAGTGTGACGTGCCAAATGTCGAGTTGCGTTTGAGTGAAAAGAGTGGTTTCGCGGAGTCTCTCCACATCAGCGGCAAGCGTCTGCACCCATGTCTTCATGGATAACACGCGGTTTTTGTTGAGTTGCGTGTCGGGATGATGGTGGAAGTAGTTCCACGCTTTCAAAAACGAAGCGAAGCGATCTTGAAAGAGTACTCGATTGATAGTGTCGTCAAAATTCTTTTTTGATGCACTTGTCGTGGTCACTACCGTTTGGGTCATTAATGTGTATTTGAGAGCATTCAAACTTTGATCGTCAAAATTTCGATCGACACAATCGGCCTTCCCTTCGGGATTGCGAAAGAACCGGTCTAACAATCCTGTGCGAAAGTGCTCTAGATTAAAGCTTTCAACCCCCTGCTGCTCTAAAAACGCCTGGTAGGACAACGCGCGGTAAAAGAATTCGGTGGGCATCTGATCGAGCTTCACACCCTTGTAAACTAACGGAGAATGAAACCCTCGGTCTTGGGATATGTAAAAAGCAGGATCTCTCTTCGAAGGGTAGACTGTAACGGTATACTCGGCTCCAACGCGCTCGACGATCATATAGGCAAATTGCTTTGCTATATGGATCTGATTCTCTGTCAACACCTCTTGCATCACTTCAGGAATCAGCGGCTGGATCACTTGTTCAATTTGCGATGTCTTTTGATCTAGTAGTTGAAATGCTGTATCTAAAATAGCGTCCAGTTTCGTTTCCAATTGATCCGGAATGTTCTGTAATGAATCCACAATGGCTTCGGGGATGTGTAACGCTTCCATTCGCTCTCTTAACAAGGTTGCGAAATCGCCTCCTACGCTTTCTACAATCGCCATCCGCGCATAGGAAGGGTTTTCTCCTAGCATTTTGTTTCTTAGAGATGTAAAAATTTCGATGATTGACGTGTAATAATCACCTAAGTTAGCACTTTGAATTGTGTTTTGAAGCTCCGCACGCACCTTCTGCCGTACGGATTCCATCGTGTAATTTTCGTCTGAGGAGTCCAGATGCTTGCCGATCTGCTCTATAGCGGAATTCAAAAGTGTTCGAGAGCCTCCCGCCAATGGAAAGTAGAAGTGTAAGGATTGCCCATCTTGTAGCTCGCTTACCTCACGATTACACTCTTCGGCTTTTGCTACGAGCTTCGGTTGAGCAGTCTCATAGTGCGCGATGCCTTCGATTGCGATCGCTTCGATTTCGCTTTGTCGCGTAGCAATTTTTTGAAAAATGGGATCTAATTGTTCGATTGCCGTGCGGTAATTTTCGGGTAGTTGCTCCAGGAGCCGTGGATGCCGCAAAGCTGTAGATGCTGAAATCGACTCTCTTCCTGCGGTTAAGTCTAGTTCGGTGGCGTCGGCGGGGCCGGTTTCGACGCTTCGTAATAGAGATCGAGGGTCGGCGTCGTTTTCGATGTTTTCATCGTTTGCGGGGAGTTCATTGAAACGAGTATCCGCGATGGCCTCTAGACGGCGGATTAATTCGGCAGATGCCGTGGGAGGTTCTAGAGTGACTTGTGGGGGTTGTTGAGAGCGAGGAAGTAATCGAGAAAAGTAGCGTATGGCTGATAGGCCAGTAAAATATTTTTTGAAAAAATTGAATTCTTGACGAACGAAAGAGAAAGAGTGAGATCCAAATTGTTGTAGGTTTCTTCCGATGTTGTTAAACATTTCGTTCTTTGTATTAAATAAAAGGGGATTTTAGCATTATTTGAATTAAACTGCAACTATAAAGTAGGTGCCAGATGAAGGGTAGTAACTTCACCCCTGCCCGTGCCCGTGCCCTTGCCCAAATTTTTTCATTTGATTATAAGGACGAGACGTCTAGAATCTGATGCAAACTCCAATAATCGAACATTATTTTGAAAAATTTGGGCAAGGGCACGGGCAAGGGCAGGGGCAAGGG
>CAMFKA010000042.1 GCA_945957185.1 uncultured Chlamydiaceae bacterium
CTTTTAGCCACCCTTCACGGTCTCCCTCTCCGATCACCTGTAAAATTGTCCCTGGAGGAAGGGGGTCTAGGAAAACTCTATCGCTCTCTAGTTCCGGTTGTTTATAGAGGATTGCCGCCTTCGCGAGCACTCCATCTACCGGAGTCAAATAGTGATGGCTGATGATCGCCAAAAGAAAGCAAAGGGTAACGACCGCGAGACCATTCGACAATGGTGTAAGAAAGCGGTCTTGAAACCAAATGCGGAGCGACAAAAATAGTGTGGTCAACAGAATCAGGAGCTGAGCGATCATCAACTCCTCCGTTACCGACAGCGGCATCCAGGAGCGGTGCGACTGTGCGGGGATTTCTAGTTGCGCCTGAGCCGATGCCAAATTTTGGAGGATTTCTTCGTTTCTAGGTAACTCACGTTGCGCTTTAAGATAATAAAAAACTGCCCAAGGATATTGCTGTAGTTGATAGTAGCTATTACCTACATCAAAATAGTATTGCCCTGAATGGATAGGGACGTCTACAAGCTGTGTTAGAGCGCTGTTAAAAGACTCCTCTCTCCCCGCCACTGTGGGACTCTCCACGCCCTCTTGATAGATCGATTCAATCGTGCTAATGCTCACTTTTCCAACTCCCCATACAGTGTCGACACTTCGGTAATAAGCTCTTGAATAGACACGCTTCCTTCTCCATAGTTCCAGGTGTCTACCCGATCAAGCAATGCTTTGACTTTGCCCCCTTTCCTTTCCTGTGATAACTCTTCATGTGGCATCGCTTCCGAAATTATGCCCTCTTCTACGAGCTTTTGTATCAAGCAGGATTGGATAGCGCCGGGCAGTTGTTCTACAGGAAGCGTTGGTAACGATTGCAGTATCCGAAAACTTGTTAATTTATCTCGCTGCTCTTGCAGCAGCTTTAAAGCGTTGCGTAAAGCGACCTGAAAGTACAATAATCCTGCCGCAAAAGGAACTGTCAGAAGACCCCACCAGCGAAATAGCGCTCGGTAGAGAAAGGATGCAGGAGAGAGCGGCTTCCACTCCGCGATCGTGATCGGTTGCGGCGTAAGATTCATTTTAGGCCACGCTTCCGCGACATCCTCTTTCTCCTCTTCCGGGATGATCGCTTTCACTTTGATGGGAATTGTTTGGGAATAGGTTCTTTCGTAGACCCCTTTCTCCGGATTAAAAAATGAAAACTCTAATGCCGGAATATCTTTAATTTCGGAGTCCATAGGTCTGATATCGACAACGAATTGGATGGTTTTATCTTTGATGCTCGAAGCCGGAGGGATGTCACTAAAATGGAAGCGTCCGGCCATTCCAGGTTGGCAGCACAAATCGGGGAGTTCGACGCCTTCCAACGGAACCCCTTTGATAATCACGCGAAGGAGCATCTTCTCGCCCACTTCCACGTTGGCTGTCGAATCTAGTTTCGTTTCAAAGGTGTAGTGTCCGATGGCATTTTTATAGGAAGGAGGCTTCGCCTTTTGGGGAAGTTCTACAACAGTGATCGATACCGTTTTGGATTCCCCTTTCAATTCGGGGGGCTCTCCATTCGGATCTGTCAACACCCCTTCAAAATAGGAAGGACCAAAAGTGTACTCTCCCGGTTTGACAGCTTCGATTTCTTGAGACACTTCCAATAACGATAGATTATCATCTTGTGCTGAACGAGCGATCTTTCCGCCCACCTTTTTGAAGCCCTCGGCATCTAGTAAAGGCAACACCTCTTTTTTCGCATCGATGCTGCGGTTGTAGTAATAACGGTAGCCGACTTTCGTGCGTTGTCCGGGGTAGAGGGTTGTATTGGGCTCGACAAAAGCCTCTAGTATAAACATCGGAGTAGTTATTTTTGATTTTTCAACCCTCTCTTGTTGCTGTAGAGACGGCTTTTTCTTTTTCACTTCAAACGACGAGGAGACTGACGAATATATCCTACCATCCACTGAAACAGATATTTCATCTAAGGGGTAGAGTCCCTTCTCTCTAGGTGCCAGCTGGAATCGAAAAATTGTCAATGTCAAGGGGTCTGTAGGAGAGTATTTTACTTGTTTGATTTGCTCCACTTTTAGAGGTGCATTCTTTAAGCGAAAGCTCGAGGGGTCGATTGTGGACTTTTCGGAATGTTCTACGGAAATCGTACCCATGATGGGAGCGTTTTCGTATAGATCGTGTTCGAGGTCGGCATACACGCGCACAGGGGTTCCCCCTTGAGCTTGTAACCCACCCAAAACAAGTGTGAGAAGAAGAAATAAAACCCTTGCTACCATGGCTTATTCCCCTCTTTCACCTTTTGCTTTTGCGCAGGTTGCCTATCGCTCATATTCATTGATTGCAGTTGTTGCAGCAAATTAGGGTTACTGCCTCCCCAGCAGGAGCCTTTGAACTTTTCGGGAGGCTGTGTCAATTTTTCTAGTGCCTCTCTAAATTTCAATAACGCTTTTGCTTGTAAAACCTGATCTTGAACGTTCCTTTTGAGGAGCATCACCCCCTGATAAAATGGGGGATAGACCTCGTTCCAAGGATGAAATTGACATGTTGTATAAAACTTCTCTTTCTGAACTTCAAACGAACGGAACTCAAACGCAGAAATCCCTGTCATCACCTCTACAAGGTTGTCTTGCTCGAGTAAAGCGATCACCTGCTTCAAGATGACAACAGGGTCGGGGTCGTAAACAAACGCATGAGCAGGTTCTCTTTGGTAGGGCGTCGCTTTTACAAGCTTTCGAAAATTTTCGTAGCGAGGGGGTGGATTACAATCTTTCGCTCCGATCGCTTTCATCCACTCGCAATACGACTCTTCGGATTTGTCAATCATTTTCAAAATCAAATCGGGAGGATTCCCCAATTTAAAGTTTGCCCACGCTTTATTCCATTCGACGTGGTAGGACAGGTATTGAGGGGTGTCTTTTGTGAGAGGAATCATATCTAAAGTGTTGACAGCGTCTTGCCACTGCTCCTGCAAAAGAAACGCGTATCCCAAATTATACAGTGCGACGCCATGCTCCCAAGGCATTTTTTTGGTTGCTACAAGAGATGTCCACTCCCTCACCGCTTGCGGCAAATCGCCCGCTTCCAGTTGGTACATCGCGTGTGCAAATGCCGCATCCCCATACAAAGCCGGCTGAAAGCAGCAAAGAACTGCAAACAGAGAGAGCAAAGGTGTAAACCAATACAGCAACACTAACACTAGTGCAGCCACGATAGGATAGGTGCGGTAATGTGTGTAAACGACCTCTGATATTGTTTCGCTTCCGACGGCGACAGCTCCTGAGTTATCCGCACGGATGTCGTGTGCTAACTCAGTTGCAATCGCCAAAGAGGAGTTTCCCGATCCGTTCAAATAGCTTCCACGCCCCCTTGCTGCTATCTGTTTCAGCAAATTGAGATTGGGGACAGAAACGACAGGTTTTCCCTCCCACGTCACTCCGGGAATGACGGCACCCTCGTTAGATCCCACTCCAACAACTTGAAGGGTCGCTTTGGCTTGCAACATTTTATCGATCGCTTGGTTGAGAGCTTCTGCGCTTTCGGGTTCGGTGTTCTCACCATCAGAAAGCAGCACCACCACTTTATGCGCATTGTTTTGTTCGAGAGTGGGCAGTAGCTGTTCAAAAGCGTTTAATAGCGATGTTCCGGTCACATCTCCTGCGTTGATTTCCAGTTGATTCACCATCATGTGCACAAAGAGCAGTTCGAGTGTCGGTGGAGAGAGAGGTGTCAGCTCCGATGTGAACGCAAACAATCCAATTGTATTCCCCGAAAGCTGTTCGATTGTCTGCTGAGCAATTTCCTTCGCAATTTCAAAGCGCGACTGCCCTGTCCTTGTATCTAGGGTCTTCATCGAGGCGGACGCGTCGATCAAAAACAAAATTTCTCCGACCCCTTTTTCCTCACTTTTATGAGTTGCAAGGTACCTTGGATTCCCTCTTGGATCCATCAACGCGATTACCATTAATGCCAAGACACTGCTTAAGAGAAGAAATTCTATCCACACTCTTTGACGGCTACTTGCCCGTACTAACCGTGACTGTAGCTCCGAAGAGATCCATCTCCCTACAGCTAGTTTGATGCGACCCTCCTTCCAAAACCAAAATAGAGCAACGAGAGGGATGACAAGAAAAAGGATGGAAGCAGAGGGGTTTCCAAACGTCATCATGCCGGTATTCTCCGAAGCGATGTCGATTGCAAAATGATCGCAGAAAGGAGCGACAAGAGGGCACATAAAATAAAGAAGGGGGCTCGAGATTCACCGGGAGGCACGATGGGGGGAGGAGGAAGGGAAGTTTTTTCCAGCTGATTAATCGCTTTAAAGACGTCTGCCAGCATATCGGAAGTATCGGCAAGGTAGAATTGTCCGCCCGTGGATTCCGCGGCCTTCCGCATTTGGTTGCGATGAGCTGTGTATTGATCCAAAGAAGTCGAGGGGTCGATATTGATGATATAGAGATGGATATTTTGCTCTTTAGCGAAGGCTGCGGCCTCCGGAATATCTTGATTGCGCAAGGGATTGTCGTTATCTAAGGGATTGGGGTCTTGCAAACCATCCGTCACCAATACCATGACAGCGCCTTTTAGTTGATACTGCCCCTGCATAAACTGACGTGTTGCAGCAATGAGATTCGCGGTTTTGTAGATGGCGTATCCGATTGCGGTGCCGTTCTGATCGGAAGCTTGAATGGCATTTAGATTGTTAAGGGCGCTCAAAACGAGAGCGTGGTCGAGTGTTAACGGAGCAAGTACCGTTGCTGTTCTAGCGAATCCCACGACACCCAACAAGTCGGAAGGTCGTGATAAAATAAATTTTTCGGCAACCTCTTTCAATGTTGTCAGCTTTGCGCCCTCCATCGAACCTGATTGGTCTAGAATAAGATAGATTGCTTGACCTTCGTTAGGAGGTGGCGACATTGCTGACAGTTTTTTGGAGGGAGGCTTTTCGAATCCCATCAAACTGAGGATCAGAAAAATGATCGTAGCGAGCCATAGGGCGTAAGGGAGAAACGAAAACTTTAGCCTAACGGAAGACGTTGGAGGCAGAGGCTCCGGAAAGTCGATGCTAGGGGGTGAGCGCACCATCTAGTCTGAGACAGGTTGAATGTTTGATTCCCAGTCTTTAACGTATTTAAGGAACTCCTCTTTCGTCGGGTGCTTCTTCAGCAGCTCTAATGTTGTGGGCAGACTGCTGAGGTGGGCAATTTTAGCAAGCAAATGAAGATGTTTCTTGTTATTACTCGCCAAAAGGAAAAAGAGGCTATGAACAGGTTTGCGATCGAGAGCGCCATACTCGATGGATTTATCGAGCAGAACGAGCGAAACGGAGTCTTGATTATTTTTAAGGAAAAAATCACGCGTGTGAGGGATGCCGATTCCGTTACCAAGAGATGTCGCTTGGGTTCTTTCTCGATCTAGCAACAGCTCTGTCAACGCTTCGCTATCGAGTGAAAGCTGTTTCGCGATGACTCCCGTGGCATTTTTGATTGTCTCTTCTTTGGAACCAGAAGCCGGATGTCGCAACACGCCTCCCCGATTCAAGGCGCGGTAGAGGCTAAACTGCTGCGATCCCCCGCAGGCGAGGTGTTGAACATCTTGTTCGGAAACGCCTTTGCTTTGCGCATTGTACGGCGACACTTGCCCGGTGGACAATTTGTGGCTTAACACCCAATCTTCAATCTCTGTCTTGCTGAAGCGGTATTGATGATTGAGGCGATATGCAGGAATCTTCCCGTCCATGAGCCATCTTCGTATTGTCGTTGCAGAGACATTCAATAGTTTGGCAACATCTTCGATTTTTAGATCCACAGCAGACCACCCGTTTTTAAGCTTCTTCGAAAAGTTGGATAATAGCTTCGGGTGAATTCAATGTTAAGATTTTTTTTCGTCTTTCTTCATCTTTTATAGCCATCGTTAGACTTGAAAGAATTTGGAGGTAGGCAGTTTGCTTGTCATCGGGGCCTCCGATCATGAAGATCAATCGTACCGTTCCGCCGTCTAAAGCGTTCCACTGAACTCCTTGCGTCAATACGCCGATGGCGATGAAGAAGTCTTCGACGCTCGTCAACTTCGCATGGGGAATGGCGACACCCATCCCGATTCCGGTCGAAACAATTTTCTCTCGATCCAAAATCGCATTGTAATATTCGGTGGCGTCTTGGATTTTACCCTGCTTCGCCAGCTCGTCAGACATCAATTTAATCGCTTCATCTCGTGATTGGCAGTCGATAAAATAGACAAGTTCCGGTTTCAAAAAATTCGTCAATTTCGTCATAGATTAATGCGTTCCTGTATGTCCAAAGCCGCCTGTTCCTCTGGCAGTTTCGGTGAGTGTTTCCGCGATGCTAAAGTTCCCTTGAATGTAGGGCGCCAAAATCAATTGCGCAATACGCATTTTGGGAGTCACTACGAACGCGTTTTTTCCATGATTGATCAAGATGACGTTGATCTCTCCGCGATAATCTGCATCGATAGTTCCCGGAGTGTTCAACACGGTGATTTGATTTTTAAGGGCTAAACCGCTGCGAGGACGCACCTGTATCTCATAGCCAACAGGGATGGCGACTTTAATTCCTGTAGGAATGAGGGCGCTTTCTCCGGCCGGGATCACCACGTCTTCTGTGATGCAGGCCATGACATCTGCTCCGGCAGCGTGCTCGGAGCCATATTTCGGAAGAAAAGCGGGGTCATCCGCCTGAGTTTGGACTTCTAATGTTTTGACAGCGTGATTCATGAGGAGGACTCCGAGTTAGTTAGGTAGTGAAGAATTTCTGCTATTTTATCTTTTAGGTCATGGCGACGAACGATGCAGTCGATCATTCCGTGCTCCAAAAGGAATTCCGATTTTTGGGCACCGGGGGGCAACTTTTGACCGATCACCTGCTCGATGACGCGAGGGCCGGCAAATCCAATAAGAGCGTTGGGTTCTGCAATAATAACATCTCCCAAAGTCGCATAGGAAGCAGTTACGCCTCCTGTTGTCGGGTTCGTTAAAATCGACAAATAGGGCAGCTGCGCCTGATGGAAACGGCACAGAGCTGCGGATGTTTTCGCCATCTGCATGAGGGACAAGATCGATTCTTGCATCCTTGCTCCCCCGGAAGTGGATACGATGATGAGGGGCAGCCTTTTTGCTAGGGCGTATTCGATGAGGAGAGTGATTTTTTCTCCCACGACAGAGCCCATCGATCCTCCCATAAAACTGAAGTCCATAACCGCCAAGGCGACTGCAAGGTCGTTCAACTTGCAGGTTCCGGTGATGATGGCCTCATCTCTTCCTGATTTCTCGCGCGCCTCTTCCAAACGTTTTGGATACGGCTCGGTATCGACGAAGTCGAGGGAATCCACCGTTTCTAGATTTTCAAATAGCGGCTGAAAGGTCCCTTCATCAGATAAGGACTTGATCCTTTCATCGGCGGGGAGGCGGTAGTGGTAATCGCATTTTGGGCAGCAAAGAAAATTTTGCTGGAGCTCATTCGCATGAATGAGCTCGTTGCAGTGTGTGCATTTGAGCCAACCGCTAAATCCATCTTTTTTAGTGGTTTGCACTTTAATTTTTGGTTTCTCGCGCGAGAACAGTCCCATTTATATGATCCCAAATTTAGTTTAGACTCAAATCATAAAATATAAGCTATTGACGATCAAGACTTAACTTTTCGCCTTCGCAAACCGTTCCGCTACATTGCTCCAGTTAACCACATCCCAAATGCTTTTTAGGTAATCTAACCGGACATTTTTATACTGGAGGTAGTAGGCGTGTTCCCAAACATCAATACCTAAAAGAGGGATCAATCCTTTTGTGCTGAGAGGATCTTGGTTATCGCAAGTGACGATTTCTAAACGTTTTTTTGCTTTGTTATACCCTAACCAACCCCATCCCGAACCTTGAATTGCTGCGGTTTTAGTGTTAAACTGCTCAACAAAATTTTGAAAAGAACCAAATTCTTGATCGATAGCAGCAGCGAGTTCGCCGGAAGGAGCTCCGCCGCCGCCTTTTCCTTTTGGAGCTAAATTCGTCCAGAAAATGGAGTGATTGACGTGGCCGCCGCCGTTAAATTTAATTGCCGCTTGTAAGGCAATTTGAGCTGCGATGTCGGACTCTGCTTGAAGTTTTTCGTACTGCTCTAGCGCTTTATTCAAATTATCAACGTAAGCTTTGTGGTGTTTGTTGTAGTGGAGATTCATGATCTCTTTGCTGATCACAGGCTCTAGAGCGTCTAGCTCGTAGGGAAGTGCGGGAAGTTGAAATTGTTCTGTCATCATAAACCTCTTTTTTTAATTTGGATCAGCCTTCAGTCTGACCGATTGGTTAAAATTTAGCAAGCCGGCTGTGGAGATAATTTTCTGTCACCGTGCCGATAGTTCTTAATTGTAGGTGGGAAGGCGGCCTTCCGTAAATTTCAAAAAAGGCATCTACAGTGGAGGGGCTAGTAAAGAAAACTCCGTCGAATTTTTGCAGATCGACCATTTTTTCCGGAAGGCTCTTTTCGGTGTCATAAAGAACGGGGTGATGGAGGTGGATATTCCGTTCCTGAAAATAGTCGAATAACACAGGCCGCGACAGCGCAGAGTGGGGCCACAATACGAATGCTTGAGAAAGATCCAAAGTATTTAACAGATCGACAATCCCCTCTGCCGTTTCTACATCGGGAGTGAAAGGTTTCGGCCAGTGCAATTTGTTCACCTCTTGTGCAGTGGATTTACCCACTGCTATCACATTGGCAAACACTTTTTTTGGGGCGATTAAGTCGGCAAAAAGACGCACGCTCGTTTTGCTGGTAAAAATGATGTGAGTGTAATCGTTTAAGTGGTTACGAACGATTTCAAATGAAATGGCATCGTGAGTTCTCGGGACAACACGAATCAAAGGGTGATGCACCCATCGTTCATTTTCCGGACGGGGAGGAGGGGGCAATTCAAGCCCTAAATAAAGAATTCGAACTGTTTTTCTCGATCTAGGCATGAGAAAAGTTTCTCCAAATAATATTTTCTATCGCTCTTTCCGACAATCGCCAAACGCCCTTGACCTTCCACTGTCGCTCCGGGAAGGTACACTCGATTAAGATGGGTCAGTTTCAGGCGAATCAGTGCCGCTTCGGCGACGACAACGCCGTCAGCAGCGCCCTCTTGCAGAAGTTGAAGCCTTTCACCAATGGTTCCACGTAAATCAATAAAGCGAAAACCCGCTCGTAAAGATTTCACTGCGTCGATCCGTCTTTCTGAAGATGTCGCTATCACGGCGTCCTCGGGAAGGGACTCCAACGACTCCCCCTCCCGCAAAACAAGAACGTCTCGCGAATCGACTCCGCGAGTCACCGCGATGAGCGATAAGTTTTCAGGGATCACTTCAGGAAGGTCTTTTGCGCTGTGAACGCTCACGTCGCAGGCTCCGGAAAGCACCAAAGCATCCACTTCTCTAGTAAAAAAATCAGTTTTCCCTAACGTCCGCAGTGATGTTGTCCGGTCTTTATCTCCATAAGTATCGACAAAAACCTTTTCAAAAGCCACAAACGGATGAATGAGCGATTGTAACTCTTCCACTTGCGCAACAGAAAGCGGAGATCCCCTCGCCGCAACTTTTAAGCTAACTGATGGCGATATCGATTGCATCTTCTACCACTTCTATTCCGCAGATTTTAATTTTTTCGTGGAGCTCTTTAGCGATCCCTTTTAGGTTTCTCTTTGGGATGATCGCTTTTTTAAAGCCCATATGGACAGCTTCTTTCAGTCGGCTTTCGATGCGATGCACGCTGCGCAGCTCGCCGGCAAGGCCTACCTCTCCGATCACAATAACATCGGGATCGATTTTTCTGCCACGCAGTGATGACGCTACAGCAAGAAGCACTCCAAGGTCGGCACCGGGTTCAAGAACTTTCATGCCTCCTGCAATGGAGACGAAGACATCACACCGATGCATTTGGTAACCTAGTCGTTTTTCCATGACCGCCAAAAGGAGTGCCAAGCGGTTTTGATCGATTCCGGTGCATCTGCGGGAAGGAGTGCTGAAAACGGTGTCTGTGACAAGGGCTTGCGCTTCAATGAGGATCGCTCTCGACCCCTCTATCGCGGGAATAATCACAGAGCCGATCACATCCTTCATCCGCTCTTCTAAGAAGATCTGCGAAGGATTTGGCACCTGTGTGAGACCGGTGGCCTGCATTTGGAAGACGGCGATCTCATCAGTAGGTCCAAAGCGGTTTTTGACGACTCGAATCATTCGGTAATTGTGTTGCTTGTCCCCTTCAAAATAGAGGACTGTATCGACTAAGTGTTCAAGGACTCTAGGGCCTGCAATCTCCCCGGATTTTGTCACATGACCGATCAAAAATGTGGCTACATTTCGCCCTTTGGCGATGTGCATAAACTCGGTGGCCGTCTCCCGCACTTGCGATACCGACCCCGGCGCGGATGTGATTTCGCTTTTGTAAACGATCTGTATCGAGTCGACGATGAGGATGTCGGGATTAATGTCGTCAACGCTCTGTTTGATGAGAGTAAATTCAGTTTCATTCAACAGCAGCAGATTGTCTGTTTCCACACCGAGGCGTCGTGCCCGTAGCGATGTCTGCTCTACAGACTCTTCTCCGCAGACATACAACACCAGCAGTCCCTGTTTCGCTAAGGTAAACGCCAGCTGAAGCATTAACGTAGATTTTCCAATGCCCGGATCTCCCCCCACAAGCGAGAGCGATCCCGGTACAATCCCGCCTCCAATCAATCTGTCGAATTCGGTGATAAAGGAAGGGATGCGCGGAGTGTCGGTTTCTGAGATTTCACGCAGCCTCACAGGTTTATTTGGAGTGCGAGGTTGCGCTTCAAACCGTTTTTGGAGTCCTGTGATCTCCACTTCTTCGTGTAAAGTGTTCCAATTGGAGCAAGCAGGACACTGCCCCGCCCACTTCATCTGCTTGTGGCCGCACTCTCCGCAAAACCAGACGTTTTTTTGTTTTACTGCCATACGATTTAAGGTTGAAGATTTAGAAATTCAAAAGCATTCGCCGCTGCGGACTGTTGAGCTTCTTTCTTGGAAGAACCAACTCCTCTTCCCAATTCCTGCTCGTTAAAGAGAACAGCGACTTCAAAAGTTTTGCTGTGGTCCGGGCCTTTTTCTGAAATAAGGACATATTTTGGGGAAACGCCATGCTGCTTTTGTAGATGATCTTGCAGTTCTGCTTTCCAATTGTTTGTGGGGGCGTCGATAATGTGAGCGAAATCGTCCGAGAAGTGGGAAAAAAGAAATTGACGCGCCGCGTCGATGCCGCCATCTAAAAAGATGGCTCCAATAATAGCCTCGAAAAGGTCTGCTAAAATGCTCTCCCGCCCGCGGCCGTCGTTCATTCTTTCGCCTTTTCCAAGCAACACATAGTTCTCGAGCTGCAATTTATGGATGTAAGATCCACACGCAGGCGCTTCGACAAGTCGGGAGCGATTAGAGGACAACTCCCCTTCGGGATTATCGGGGCAACTTTTAAATAGAAATTCAGAAATCAGCAATCCTAAAACTGAATCGCCCAAAAATTCAAGCCTTTCGTTGTGAGATAGCACCTCGGGGTGCTCATTGACAAACGAGCAGTGAGTAAACGCGAGCGTAAGAAGATTTTTGTCTTTGAAGACATAACCAATCTTCCTTTCAATTTCTGTCGTGTGTTGTATAATTTGCGCAATAGAATCAAACATGTGGTCAGAGTAGTCGATTTTCATCTTTTTCGCAAGGGCTACCC
>CAMFKA010000043.1 GCA_945957185.1 uncultured Chlamydiaceae bacterium
CCTTTAACTACACTCGACTAGTCGTCGGCAGCGTCAGATGTGTATAAGAGACAGGTAGCGTCCCGGATCCCCTATTTCATATAGAAGCTGCTCTTTAACAGATTTGAGGGTGGCATAGTGCCCTGACACTTTAAACTCCCCCGATTTATTTATAGTTACAACAGGGTATTCGATAGCAGAGGGATTGGGCAGTTCCAACCAGTGGGTCGCAATCCCACCTGTCAGCTGGGGACCACATTCAATAAGATGCCCGGCAACTGTTGCGGCTGCGATTTTATCCCAATCGTTCTCCTTCCATCCAAATTCGTAAATCGCAGGTGCTACGGTTAAACTAGGATCGGCAACACGCCCTGTAATCACAATATCGGCCCCTTTTTGAAGAGCTTCTACGCAAGGGGCAGCACCTAAATAGGCGTTTGCTGTTGTGTAGTTTTTTTGAGGAAATAGTGACAACACATCATCGCCGTAGACGATTCCTACTTTTTTTTCGATTCCGTTCTCTTTCAGAATTTTTTTCACCCCTTCCGCACAGCTATGGGGATTTAATCCTCCGGCATTGGTGACAATTTTCACTTTTGAACCGCGATGCCAGTGGGGAATAACGGATTCGATGACTTTGTAAAAATCTTTGGCATACCCTAAGGAGGGATCCTTTTGACGCTGAATTGCCATGATCGACAGCGACAGTTCTGCAAGATAATCAAGTGTCAAATAATCTAGGGAGGGATTCTTTTGTAACAGTTCGGCAGCGGCATCGTCGCGATCTCCCCAAAATCCCTGAGCATTCCCTATCGTGATCATACTTGGAAAACCCCTGTATGAAACGATCTCTTTGAGAGGTCTCCACGATTTGCTAAATCAAAAAGCTGTACGAGGATAGAGCGAGTGACTCTGGGATCGATAATCGCATCTACCCATCCCCTTGCGGCGCCATAGCGGATATCCACTTGCTCTTCATAACGTCTTTTAACCAGTTCTTTCATCGCATTCAACTCTTCTTCCGACGGTTTAGTCGCTTTCCGCTCGGCAGCCTTCTGCTGAATACTTAATATCGTCCCCGAAGCTTGATCTGCACCCATGACAGCGTATTTGACATTTGGCCACGCCACGATAAAGGAAGGGTCGTAGGCTTTACCGCAAAGAGCGTAATTTCCTGCTCCGAAGGAGTTTCCCACCACAAGAGTGATTTTGGGGACAACGGTATTGCTCAAAGCATTCACCATTTTAGCGCCACTACGGATGATTCCGGACTGCTCGGCATCCTTTCCCACCATAAAGCCGGAAACGTCTTGAACAAAAAGAATGGGGATTTTTGTTTGATTACAATCGAGAATAAATCTTGCGGCCTTGTCGGCGCTGTCGGCGTATATGACGCCGCCTAGTTCTACTTCTCCACGTGCTGTTTTAGAGTGCTTTCTCTGGCTGGCAACGATTCCGATGGGATTTCCTGACAATTTTGCATATCCACAAACAAGCGTTTGCCCATATTTTTCTTTGTATTCTACAAACGACTCTTTATCTACAATCAAATGTAGAAGGTCTCTCACATCGTACGTGCCTTTTCCTGCAGGATCAATCAAATCCAAAAATGCGTCGTTCAACGCTTCAGGAGCAGGCATTGGAGGGGTTGAAGGAAGCAGATCAACAAGAGTGCGTAGTTTCTTGATACAATGCGCATCATCTTCTTCCAGAAAATCTACCGTCCCGCTAATAGAAGCGTGCATTTCGGCTCCGCCCAAATCTTCCGTATCGACGACTTGTCCGATTGCTGCTTTAACAAGAGCAGGTCCTGCGAGGTAGAGTCCGCTGCCTTTCGTCATCAATAACTTGTCGCACAAAACCGGTAGGTAGCCTCCTCCGGCAATGCAATTCCCCATAATCGCTGCAAACTGAGGAATTCCTGATGCGGAAATGACCGCGTTATTTCTAAAAATTCTTCCGAAATCATCTTCGTCGGGAAACACGTCTTCTTGGAGCGGTAAGAAGACTCCCGAGGAGTCCACAAGGTAGATGATAGGAAGTTTGCATTCAAATGCAATTCTTTGAGCGCGTAAGAGCTTTTTGACCGATTGAGGGAACATAGATCCCGCTTTAACCGTAGCGTCGTTAGCGATCACCATGCAAGGGCGTCCGCACACATTGCCAACGGCGGCAACAGAACCGGCACTAGGCAACCCTCCCCACTCTTCGTACATCTTATAGCCCGCAAAGAGTCCTAATTCTACGGCATCAGAGGGTTTGTCGAAAAGCAGGTCGAGGCGTTCGCGTGCGTTGAGTCTTCCTAACCGTCGCTGCCGCTCTTGCCCCTCGGGGCCGCCTCCGGCTTTTATTTTTTTCTCTTCGTCATGAAATTCTTGGAGAAGTGTGTCCCATTTTGATTTTGTCATTTTGGCGTGAATCTGGTTATGGTGTTCGCGGTTTTTATCGTCAAAGCATCTAGGGGTGAACCAATTTCGGATAATGCTTTATCGATTCTTCTGGAAATGATTTCTATAAAATATTTTGCGTTTGTTAGCTCTATTGTCAGCCCGTTTTCATTCTTTCTACGCAATTCATTATCAATTTTAGAGAGAACGGCATAAGCGGCATACAATCCCATAGCGCCTTCAGCAATGCGATTAAGCTCCAATTGTTGATCTACAATCTTTTGTCGATGTTGTTTCAATAAAGTGAAAACAGCTTTTGAAAACTTTTGCGACAGCTCAGCAATTTTTCGTGCCAATGGATCGAGTTCATAAGACACTACGGGGATTTTTGGTTTTGTGAACAGATGAACAAGCCCTTTAAGGCGCTCGAAGGTTTCATTAAAATTCGAAAATGGATTTAAAACACCATCTAAAGCACCTTTTAATGACATTCCGACATCTCTCATTCCTACAACGCCGATAAAAGCGCGCATCACCTCGTTCGAACCCTCTCCAATCGTATTTAAGCGGCAATCACGCATGATCCTTTCGTAGGGACGATCTGTAAAGAATGACCTCCCCCCAAAGATTTGCATGGTATCAAAAATTGTCTGCCATAACTGATCACTGCAAAACACCTTTAAAATAGCCGACTCTAACATAAAGTCTTCAACACCCTTATCGACAAGACCTGCAGTCAAATAAGTAGACGCATCCATTGCATAGGTATACGCGGACATGACAGCGATTTTTTCTTGCACCAACGGAAAAGCGCAAAGAGGCTGCCCAAACTGAAATCTGGTGCGGGAATGCTCTATCGCATTCTCCACCAAAAACTTTGACACTCCGGTGCACATCGCACCAAAGGTCGTCCTTCCATAGTCTAAAACCGTTAAGCATATTTTCAGGCCGGCGCCTTTTTTTCCTAAAATATTCTCCTCAGGGACTTCCATGTCGCGAAACTCTAGATTTGCTGTTTTGGTTCCCCTCATTCCCACTTTTTCCAAAGAGGGATCCAAAATATGAAACCCGGGCATATCGGGTGTTACAAGAAATGCTGTAATCTTATTTTTCCCTTCAACTTCTGTCTGAGCCATCACCGTTAAGACTCCGGCAATAGACCCGTTCGTGGTCCATTGCTTGCGGCCATTGAGCCGATACACCTTCTTTTTAGGGTCGTATACGGCTTTTGTTTCAACAGCGCTAGCATCGGAGCCTGCATTGGGTTCTGTTAACGAAAATGCCCCAATGCATTTTCCTTGCGCCATCGCGGGCAGCCACCGTTTCTTTTGTTCGTCTGTCCCGAAAAGAAGTAAAGCTCTTAAACCAATGCTCTGATGCGCATTCACCAGCAGCGCTGTCGAACTGCAACGGCGTGAGATTGCTTCGATCACTTTGCTATACGCATACTGAGACATCCCTAGCCCGCCGTACTCCTTGGGAACAGTCATTCCCAAAACACCTAGCTGACCGAGTCCTTCGATCACTTCTGTAGGGATATTGGCATTGCGGTCGATAGCGACAGGATCGAGTTTTGTATTCATAAACTGAACAACTTTAGTGACATACGCATCTGCAGCTTTTTTTTCTTCGATGGTATGGTCAGGAAATGGAAACACGGAATCAAAGAATAGATCACCGGAGTAGAGTGATTTGGCAAAGCTTTTGGGCTTTTCTTCTGCAAATAACAACTCTTCTGCTAGCTTTTGCTGCTCTTCATTCATCGATGACCTCCGCTCCTTGTCTCATTCTCCCTTACACCACAGGGGCAATAATATTACCAGCAATTTTTCACCACTGAGTCAATGAAAGCCTCGCTTATGAGTAAACCTACTGAGATACCAGGCCGAGGACGGCCTGGCTACCTTGCAGTGTGCTTTAAATGCGGGGTAGCCAGGCCGTCCTCGGCCTGGTATCTCAGTAGATTTACACATTCGCGAGGCTTTCAACCAAAAGTAGCCACACACAGCCAGGTCATCTCGCCTTGGTTTCAGTCAAAAAACTGTGACTTGACCTCAATAGCGGAGCGGCGGTAAAATCAAGGGTTTAAACATAACTTGGAGATCCTGAAATGAATCCAAAAAATCTTTTCGTCACGATTGCCGTCGTGCTGACAACTCTGCTTATGGCAACACCTAAGAGTGTAGAAGCACAATGCAGCACTAAAGTGGATCTCGGAGCCGCTTACGTTCACCTAGACAACTTAACAAGCGGCGTTACGACACACAGTGCCGACCTCGCCGCTCTGCGCGCTGACGTCAACTTCAAGCTTTTTCAAGGGCTTATTGTAAAACCTACCGTTCTTTACGGAGCGAGCAATCCTTTTCACGTGGAATCGGATGACTCCCTGTTTGCTGCTACAATTTCCATTGGACACTGCGTTCCCATCACAGAGAAATTTTTGGTGCAGCCGAACATCGGATGGACCTACACAAAGATGAAAACTGTTTTTAATGGCACAACAACTACTTTAATCCCACCCATCGGACCGGTGGAAGTGCATTCTCATGGGCTTAAACAGTCATTTACATCTAACGGTCCTTCTGTAGGATTGGAAGGGTATTACTTTTTTACAAGCCGGTTTCGTTTATGTGTGTCCGTTCAGTACATCTGGTCCAAAACCGATGCGGAACTTCATGGCATTTACAGTGATAAATCGCATACGAAGGGACCAAGCTACTCAGGGATGTTAGAATACGACATCAACGACTGCTGGTCTGTTAACGTCGCAGGTGCTTATAACATCAGCTTGACAAAAGAGAAGCATGGACTTCGTGCGGCGGGTGCAAAAATTGGAATTGCACGCTGGTTTTAATGCTGCTCGCAGTTTGCGACCTTTCAAACATAAAGTAGCCGAGAGTATTATTCACTCGGCTACTCTTCGGCAATTCCCGCTGGAATTTTTTACCACTGAGCCACTGAGCTCACTGAGGAGGAATGAGCTGGGGAGAGTGCAAGGTTCACGACTCAAATGAAAAATCACTTTCGGTATATGAGCACTCTCATACCCTTCAAAAATCCTCAGTGTTCTCACTGGCTCAGTGGTTTTTTATGCAGGAAGATCCTCTCTCAATAAATCTTAACAGAAAACTCACCGAGTCTTTATCAAACGCTAATAAAATTAAATTAAAATATATACAAACAAACAATATTAAGGTTAATAAACGTGAATCCTTGCAGCAGTTCACAAATAAGTGCGACAGCCATGACACCGGATGTGCCTCCGTTGCCTCTCGATGTGGAGTTCGTTTTCCCTCCTTTGTTAACCGGCAGAGGTCAGGATCTCGTTATTAAAGCTTTTGGAGCTCAACATTTCCGCACCATTTGCGACTACTATTTCAATCACTTAAAGAAAGCGCAATACGTTTTTACGAACGAACCCCTAAGAAAGGTGCCGTCGGAGAGTAAAGAATTGATGTTTTTTCACCTCAACAACGATGTTTATGTTGTAAAAACGAAACCTTTTGCAATGGGAGGCAATAAATTTTGTCACTTCTCTGTAAAACTCAACACTTGCGAAGAAGTCAATATATCGCGAACAAGCGACCCTTTTGTTCACCAAGAAATTTCAATTTTAGAGTTTTTAAAAAGTCAAAGATCGCTTGGTTATCATCACATCTCGCACTTGAGAACTTGGTGCATCTCAAATTCAGAGATCTATCAATTTTCTGATTACGCCAATCAAAAGTCTTTATCGAATTTCATGCGAAATCGAAAAATAACACACGACTTAAAACTCAATTTTACAAAACAAATTCTATTAGGTTTGTCATTCATTCACTCCAATGGATATATTCATTTGGACATTAAGCCCAACAATTTGTTGATTTCGGAGTATTACGAAAAAAACAAAATACGGTATAGTGTTAAAGTGTGTGATTTTGGCGCAGCGGTTCAAGCGCATAATTTCGAGCAAAAATATGGGCTCAGAGGAACGCAAGAATACTTTTCTCCCGAGCAAAAAATGCTGTTAATTTTTTTGCAACAAGAGCCAACAGGAACATCTTATGAAACATTACAGCCGATTTCATCTCGTTCTGACATCTACTCTTTAGGCCTTACACTGCAAGTATTATTTGGTAACAATTCAACCTCATATAAAGATTTCTGGGCAAAGAAGTGGGGAGATTTATCTCCTTTAGTGAGCATCACCCCCTCCGAACGCCCAACAGCGAATGATTGTCTGGTTAATGTTAACAAAAATATAAGAAGATGGAACGCACACAAAAACAAAAAAATAAAAGGTGAGTAATGACTTCTTTTAATCATAAAATAGGACCAAGTATAGGTTATGGTGACCTAAGTGCTTTTATGAGTAGAAGTGAGCCTGCTATTGCAAGCTCTAGTGTAGCCGGCAACCCAAATGTGGTAGAAAGAAAAGTAGAGACAAAAGTCGCCCCCCTACTCACACAAAAAGAATCGATTCCGATTGGCAAGATGACAAAAACAACCAATATGTACGGCGTAAGCATCTATAACCTACACCATTTCTCCTATGTTCTGGGTAGTCGTCCGGAGAGAGAGAGTACATTCAAAAAACTTTATGGCGGTGGCATTCTTGGCTCAACACAACGCGTATATGCACTAGTAGGTGATCCGCGCTCTTTGGAACATGAGGTTAATATCGTCAGAAGCATTCCCCCCAGCGCTTACCTTCTTCCATTTCTTGATTATGCCAAAGTGAACAACAAACTCTGCTACATCTTTGTTCCATTGAAAAACCAAGGGAACTTGCTTGAGTACCGCGCAAAGCTTCAAAGACGTACGCCAATCACTCATTTAAAGGTCGTCCGATCTATTGTGCGAGGGTTATGCCATCTTCATCGACATGGCATTGCCCATCTAGACATCAAACCGGAAAACATTTTGGTGGATGTCCGGAAAAATAGAATTGGAAAATTGGTCACCGAAATTCAAATAACTGACTTTGGGATGTCGCATCGGGTCGATGACAATATTAAAAAAGTATTTGCACTTGGAACCGACGGTTGCCGATCACCCGAGCAAACCCACAGCGTCAATACAGCCTGTAGAAATCGTGATGCCATTGAAATTGACCACAACATCCCTCAAGAGTGTCTTGATGCGGCAGCAAAGGTCACAACAGCATCCGATATTTACTCACTTTCGATTGCAATTATGAGTATCTTTACTTCAACAAACCCAAAAATAGAAACAAAACCTTATTGGGACGAAGAGTGGGGTACATCATCACCTTTACGAAATACGCTTCCGGAAGATCGCCCCACCGCTGAAGAGTGTTTAGAGTATGTTGTTCATGATATTAGCAACTTGCGCAAAGAACGAAATAAATTAGAAAAAAAATAGGATTTAGACATGATACCAATGTTTCATATGTCGTTTAAACCTGAAGTCCCGCAAGAACTTAGCAGGGATGCTGCATCAACGCCCGCCTCTAGTCGAGATGTGGTCGAAGAGACTACATCAATAGCTTCCATATTAAGAAGCTCTGAGACATCTAAATCATTATCGACTCCAACAAAAAAGGTTTCTTGGAGCAAAGACACTGAACCACATCGTTTTGTTGTTCCCCCACAATCGATGAGGGAGGTTGAAAAACCCAAAGCCACAAAACAAGAACCCGTTATCGACGACGAGTTCCAAAAAATTTTGGATGAAGGAAAAAATTCTTCGCAAGGATCAGCATTTTCTCCTTCAGGGATGGGTGTATCGCTTTTGAGCGCCATGTCTTTCAAATAACGAAAGCCTCGCGAATGTGTAAATCTACTGAGATACCAGGTCGAGGACGACCTGGCTACCCCGTATCTAGAGCACACTTCAAAGTAGCCAGGGCGTCCCCGCCCTGGTATCTCAGTGAGTTTATACATACATGAGGCTTCAAAATCACTTTCCAACCAAAAATAACCATACTTGCCTCGTCTAAGGAGACACCTGATCGGGAAGCTCTAGCCCTCTGGCAAAATAGGATGGGCCCGGAGCTTCGATGATCGCCCCTCCGAGGCACGTCGTTCCATCGTAAAACACGACGGATTGTCGCGGCGTAACAGCGCGCTGAGGAATTAGAAACCGCACCCAAACGCGATCGCCCTCAATTCTGGTGATCTCACACGGTTGATCCGGTTGTCGGTATCTCACTTTGGCGTGTCCATGAAATGGTGCTTTAGGCGGAGCATTTACCCATGTCGCCTCCACAGCGACTAATTCGTCACAAAACAGCGCCGGATGACGAGTCCCCTGGGCAACAATGACGACATTTCTTGGAACATCTTTTCCTACAACGAACCACGGTTCTCCAGGACCGCCGATTCCCATTCCTTTGCGCTGCCCGATGGTGTAAAACGCGATACCATCGTGACGTCCGACCACTTTCCCATCGGGAGTTTCAAAATTTCCTGGATTTGGCTTGATATACTGGCTAAGGAAAGGTTTGAAGCTGCGCTCTCCAATAAAACAAATCCCCGTGCTATCGGGTTTATCATGAGTGGATAAACCGTGCTCTTGCGCCATCGCTCTTACAGCATCTTTTTGAAGATGACCTATCGGAAACATCACTTTTTTTAAAATCTCTTCTTTGATGGTGTAGAGGAAGTAACTTTGATCTTTTCCTGGATCGGCACCTTTAATCAGATGTTTTTGATCGGTCTGACAGTAGTGCCCTGTCGCTAGAAAATCGCCTCCCAGTTCCATTGCCTTTTCTAACAGCACCTTGAACTTAATTTCTTTATTGCAAAGGATGTCGGGATTGGGGGTATGCCCCAATTCATACTCCTTTACGAAGTGGCTAAAAACATTCTCTCTATATTCATCCACAAAATTGACCGAGTAGTAAGGAATGCCGATGTTTTCGCATACAGCGACGACATCTTCAAAATCGTGCGAAGAGGTACACACGCCGTTGGCGTCTTTTTCTTCCCAGTTTTTCATGAACATACCAATCACTTTGTAGCCCTGTTGCTTTAGCAACAGCGCCGCCAAAGAGGAATCGACCCCTCCGGACATTCCTACCACAACAGTCATAGAGCTTCTCCCTCAGCCTTTGCCACTAACGCTGTCGAAGAGGACGCTCCCAACACGTTTACCGGCGTGCGGCACATGTCTAGAAACCTGTCGATAGCAGCAAGAAGGCCGATGCCTTCATCGGGAATCCCGAAAGTATTTAAAATCAAAACCGTTGAAACAAGACTTGCAGAAGGAATTCCCGCCATTCCAAATGTTGTGACTAAAGAGAGGATCATGACAAACAGGGAAGAGGTTAAAGAGAGTTCGATTCCATAAACTTGCACGATAAAGAACACCGCAACGCACTGGTATAAAGCGGAACCCGGAAGATTTATCGATGTTCCCAAGGGAAGGACAAAACTGCTGACACGATTCGAAATGTGCGCTTCTTTCTCGATGCATTCCAACGTAACCGGCAATGTCGCTGCTGACGAACTCGTGGTAAAAGCTGTTAGTAATGCTGGGGAAAGGGCTTTATAAAATTTCAGGACATTGATGCCGTTCATCTTTAGCACAACGGGCAAAACGATTAAAACATATGCTCCCAATGCGACTAGGGTGGTTACCGCAAAAGATGCCAGCGACCCAAAAAGTTCAGGTTTAGAGGTCGCGACGACGTGACCGATCAAAGCAAAGACCCCTAAAGGCAATGCCCGCATGATAAACTTAGTCATCAGCATCGTCACTTCGAAAACACCCTTCCAAAATCCTAATAGCGAGTGAGCGATATGAGAATCGATTTTGGAAGTATAAAATCCAAACAGCAAGCAGAATGGGATAATCCCTAAAATTTGGCTCTCGCTAGCGCTGCGGAGGATGTTATCGGGAATGACACGCATAAAAATTTTGGAAATCTGATCAAAAGGGGTTCCTTGCAGCGATGGAACAGCAAAGTGAAGGGGAAGTGCTTGGGACGCTCCCGGCTGTAGTAGCCATACCGCTACCGCGCCGATCAACACCGCCAATCCGCTTGTTAGAAAGAAAAAGCCAAAAGTTTTTGCGCCCATATTCCCCATCGATTCCGCACCGATACGTGCAGCACCGATAATGATCGAGGAGGCCACTAAAGGGATAACAACTAATTTTAGGGCATTCAGGAACAGCTTGCCGCCTAACTCCAAATATTGGTAGACAGGGACCCCAAAAAACTCTTTCGTCGTATTGCAATACCAACCCACAAGCACCGCAAGGGTTATTGCAATTAAAATTTGTATCATCAATCGCGTATTCATTTTTTCCATTCTTTAAAATTTATGCTTTCTAGCCCGCTTTTAAAAGGCTCCTTAAACAAATTTCCCAACTTTGGATAACAAGAGGCGTCTGCTGCTTCATCGAAATAGAGCTCATGACTTGGCAGATGGTACTCCGGAGGAAGATCTTCATTAAAAAAGAAATCTGCCCCCCAAGTAAGACACCGCTCTGCTCCAAGGGATCGGAAGTGATTGACATGAGCGATAAGGGCATCAGGGAAGGTCTTTCCAAGGAATTTCTTATATAAATTTATTCCGATCAATCCTTTTCGTTTCACAATTTCCAAAATCAAATGATCGGGCAAATTTCTTGGCGCATCGAGAACAGCCCTGGCGTTGGAGTGGCTAGCAATGACAGGAAGGCTATAGTTCTTTCGATCGATCTCATTCAAAATCTCTTCCGCAAGGCGATCGCTTGCGTGGCTAAGGTCGACAGCGATATTCCGGTCGTTTAACTGTTCCAAAAGCCATTTTCCATCCTCTTTAAGCCCTATTGTTGTCAACGCTCCCCCTCCAAATCGGTTTTCTGTGTTCCATGTGAGGGAAACGTATTCAGGCGTAGGGATGTTGTCTGGCCAAGAAAGTGGTGCGTCCTCTTCAAATAACCCCGAAGCATTTTCAATAGCAAGACGCAATTCGATGGTGGGGTGACGGAGCGATTTGTAAATTTCAATTTGACGCGTGCCGGAGATAGTCGAACCGGGAAACGTTTCGACAAAAACAGCCAGCACTTGCATTGAAATCCCTCCGGCTTCCATTTGCGCAAAGGAGCAGCGGCACTGATTATCGTAGGGGGTGCGCTTCGGATCAACGGCGAGATAACTTAACAGATCGCAATGTAAATCAATCACTTAGTCCTCTAAATTTAGGGAGTCAATGGGTCTTGTAGGATAAATCGATGCAGAGTTTTTTTGGAGTGCTGCGACTTGTCGCAGCT
>CAMFKA010000044.1 GCA_945957185.1 uncultured Chlamydiaceae bacterium
ACCCGCACGATCTTTTCTACTGGATGGCGTGTGCTTAGAAAATGCTAAACTCGAGACAAAGACGCGGAGAAATTTTTTATGATGTAGAAAAAACTCTGCGTCTCAGCGCCTTCGCGTCTCCGCGTTACCTTGCTATTGCTCCCTGAAGATTGATTTTAATAATTTAATCACTGAATGCTACCCAGTGCGTTGCCTTTTTGGGTTAAGATCTTCGCTTTCTAATTCGGTGAATGCCTTTTTAATTTTCTCTGATTTGCCATTCAGAAAAGCTTTTAGCAATTCTAATCGAAGAATCTCTGTTTCAACTCGAATGCCTTGAAAATCACCTATAGCGATCGATTCTTTCAATCGATTAATATTCATGGAATGATTGCTGGTCATCACTTCAAGCGACTCCACCTTAGTAAGCCACTCTTGCACAACCGTGATCTCATGGCTGTTTGGGATATAAACGCCGATGTTCCTATAATCACCAATCGTTTCTAGCTTATGCGTCTCCACTAATTGTTTTGGTGTGACTTGGTTCAACATGGTTTGGAAGTCTTTTTCTGTTCTCAACCCCAGTTGTACAAGTAGTTCCCAAGGCTCGTCTTGGAGATCAATACTCGATCGCTCTGTCCTCTTACGCAAAGTCTCCTCAAGGTTTGTCAATTTTGATGAAAGACTTGTAACCTGCTCTCTCAGAGCATTTATCCTTGCAATATTTTGCTTGTGAGACATTCCAAAACGCTTATCTAAATTGGCGTATTGGTTAATGATGACAAATGCCGAAGATAAAAATGCTAGCGTATTTTTTATTGCAGCAACAACTTCAGAACTTAAGCTATCATTGGAGACTTGGGGTTCCGATGAGCTACATGAGGGCGTAGGACCACTATTGGAGGGGGATTTAGAATCAATTGTGACTTTAATATTTGCGATGGCCCGCGTTAACGCTTTGATGGTTCGTTTGACGAGATGAGTTGGAGAAATCATTATAAAATTGATTCCCTCAGGATCGTGAGGGAGAATGTAATTTTGAGTGAATTTCATGTAATGAACCATTTTTTTAAGCATATCTAACGAAGTGGGGCGTTTCGATAACATTAAAATCGATTCAGATATTTTGTTATAACTCTCTATGATGGATTTGTTGATGACACCATTTTTCTTTACCGCACCCACCAACGTCATCGGTTCTGTAGCTGTGGGTTTAAGTAGTTCTGCCCACATTAGAAACAAGACCACTTCTTGGTGCCCTCTATCGATAGCTATATGAATAGGCAGCAGCCCATTGGCGAGTTTTGCATTTTTTAATTCGGGGTCAAAAGCAAGAAATAGCCCTACAATTTCATTACGACCATTGTATGCAGCTTCATGAATAGGATAATTTCCTTTTTTATCTCTTGCATTTCTTAATTCAGGATCTATTTGAAGAAGCATCCGGACAGCTTCTTTGTGTCCGTTGAATGCTGCTATATGGATTAGAGAATATCCATTGTCCAATTTTATATTTATTGATTCGGGATCGATAGACAAGAGCAGTTGAATACTACTGATTTTCCCATAGGCAGCTGCTTTTTGAATAAGAAAACTTCCATGTCTGTCTTGTGCTTTTATTAATTCGGGATAACGAGCAAGAAATAGCTCTATGACCACAATTTGCTCATTAATTACCGCTTTATGAATCGGAAGATTTTCGTAATTGTCTTTTGCATTTTTTAATTCGGGATCGTCATCTAAAAATAACTCTACAACCTCTTTACAACCTCTGTATGAAGCTTCGTGAATAGGGTAGTTTCCGTGATTGTCTTTTGCATATTTTAAGTCAGGATCTTTTTCAAGAAACATGCGAACAATCTCTACATGTCCATGGCTCGCTGCTATGTGAATAGGAAAATATCCTATATTGTTTTTTTCATTCATTAATTCGAGATCTACATCAAGCAGCATCTGAACAATGTCTTTGTTTCCATGGTGTGCAGCCATATGAATAGGGGTATTTCCATAAACGTTTTTTGCTCTCTTTAACTCCGGATCAATTTCCAGAAAAAATTCGACTATCTCTTTATGTCCCCTGTTTACAGCCAGATGAATCGGATAATTTCCGAATATGTCTTTTGCATTTTTTAATTCGCGATCTTTTTCAAGTAACAGTAAAATGACATCTTTACGACCTGATGATGTTGCCCAATGAATAGGCAAATCACCGGCAAAAGTTTCGGTGCGAATCAATTGAGGATATTCCTGCAACAGGGATTTAATTTCATCGATCGAAGAAGAAACAATTGCCCGAAAAAGAGCATCGCTCGAGCAAGAATCCGGGATATCTACAGTAATTAAGTCTTTAATGGAATGTGTAAAGTTAGTGTAACCTTGACCGAAAGCGATATTCAAGACCCATTGACGGTCATTTTGTGAGAGCTGACTGAATTCCTCTCTCGTAACTTCATTTCTGTATGCTTTGAAGCTGATGGAGTCAACCTTTTCAATCAACTTGATAATATTCCAAGCTATGAAAGGTATACGATTTTTTGTTATCCAAGTGAATAATCTTCTTTGTGTTATTCGATTTGTTAAACATGGAGAAAAAGACACAAGCTTGTGCAAAAATGAATGAGCGGATGTTTTTGAAACCTCTGTAGATAGCAAGTCAATAGTTCTGCAAGAACCGATGCATGGGCAAGTATTTTGAATCATATGAATTTATCCTGAAGTTATTTTATATAAAAAAATCACTTCATTTATACATCAATTCAACAATTCAAATCAATGTATAAGATATATTCATAGATAGGATGAGATAGAAAGGGTCTTATAGAATAGTTCGATGCAAAGATTTTTTTGGAGTTCTCTAATCGCGTGCTTTAAGTCGTTTACACGCAAAGCAAAAACGCATCGACAAGTCGATGCAAAGGAAAGCGGTGACAAGTCACACGCACTCCAAATTTATTCGTTTAAAGATGTTTATGACCCGGGAACTATCTTGGTTTCAATGATCTTTTGAATGATGTATGGGGGTACTGTCTTGATGTTCACAAACTCACCATCGGCAGTGTAGTAGCCAATCTCATTTTTTCCCTCTACAACACCGGTAAACAGCAATGCATTCAATTTTTCGATGTTGGATGGATCCATCTCAATTATTGCAAAGGCGCGCTTACAGAGCGCTTGAGTAATCGCAACATCAATATCACCATGTTCATCACTTGGGGAGGTGTAAATAGTGACATTGGGAGGAATCGCTTCTTTATATATTTTACGAATATATCTGAGCATTTGGGCTTTCGTTCCAATCACATGATCAGCAAGATGCGTGATGATAGTGATTGGAATTTCGGATTGGATAAGCTCCCTCATTGCGCCTTTGGCATCAATTTGCGCATCGAAGCTACTAACCACCAATCTATAAAAAATACTTGAACCAACACACGCTGCTGTACTACTGAAGGAATTATGATTGGTTAATTGAAAGCGAGGGGTATCTTCAGGACTCTTTTTTAAATAATGCTGTAAAGAAACTGTCGAAATACCGCCTCCAATCGACGTTCCCCAAATGGACACAGACCCAAACATCGAAGCAGCTTGTCGAATCATCACAATCCCATCATTAATGAGCGAATGAGCATCGGCATAAAAATCGACTGCTGTGCTTGAAGAGCCCTCTGAGGGATCAGCATTTCTATTATTCAAACCACTGCCTCGGTAATCGAAAAATATGACAGGGCAATTTTCAAGTTTAGCGAGATATGTCGCTATGTTTGAGAATATCATCGCCTCATCATCTAAACTGTCGAGTGAGGATGAAATGCTCTCTACCGCTGTATAAGCATTGGGGTTAAAATAGAGCACACACTTCTGCTGGCTATTCCTATGTGCAGGATCGTGGTAATAGATGACAAAATCAAGAGCATTCGATCTGTCTTTTACGTAAGTGACGCGTCCTTCTCCACGTCTAAACAAGTGCTGAAATTGAAGTGAAGACTGCAATCGATTTGGACACTTGACCTGACTAGGTAACAAACGCTTACTTGCAACTATCTCTAAAGCAGATTTTGTTGTTGTAGCAGGACCCAAACCGGAATCCCAATGCTCGATAGGACTAGAAGAAGATGTAGAAGTGGATGTGGATGCTATCGCTGACATTTGATATACCTACTAGTGTATTTGTCAATGTTATATGGAGAGCACTCTTGGAGTAGAAAAAACTTTCCTGCGGGAGTATACCACCCTAATTTTCCTTCATGCTCACCCTCTGTTTGCTTAAATTGAGCTTCCAATATCTTCAATTTGCGAGGATCTTTTACAATCGCTTCAAATTCTCTTTTGTAAAGTTGTGTTACAATCGATGCAGAAATCTTCATGTGATGATCCGACTCAGACGTCAAGAGCGTGACATTATCAGGAAGCTTATCACCGTGTTTTTCCTGGATATATTCCACCATTTGAGAGCCGGGTTTAATCGTTTTATCATTAAGGTGCGCGATAATTGTAATTTTCACGCCCTTCTCGACTAACATATCCATCGCTTTGCCGGCTTTCATATTTACGCCTAAGCCTCCAATAAGAGATGTGACAATCATGTGATTGGAGACCACGGAAGCTGTGGATTTAAAGGAGTTATGATTCGTGAGTTGAAAGCGAAATGTTTCATCAGGACGGTTTGTGAGATAGTTTGTTAGGCCGATGGTGGAAGCTCCGCCTCCAATCGACGACCCCCAAACCGAAATCGAGCCAAACATCGAAGCGGCATGTTTAATCATCACCGTTGCATCTTCACACATGCTTGCCGCATCCGCTTGGAAAGGAACTTTACTATCAAAAAAGATGCCGGGGATTCTGATATTTCGTTTTCCCAATCCGGCTCCCCTATAATCCGGTATGATCACAGGGCAATTTTCGAGCTGGGATAAAAATGCCGGCATTAAAACAAAGTCGCTGAGTCCTCCACCATTGAGGTGTTTTGCTTTTCGAGTCCATTTAGGTCCGGTAAAATAATCAGCAACTACAGCGCCGTTCGGATTAAAAAATAGAACGCACTTATTCACATTTTTCAACATGGATCTATCGTGGTAATAGATGATAAAATCCATCGATTTTGAACGGTCGACATAGTGGACGATCAGATTATCGATTTCGCTCGAGTAACTTCTTAATGCTTGGACACTCGTCTTTCTGTCCCAATGTCCTTTTTGGGAAGGGAGGAGGAGAGCGCTTGCGAGATTTTCTAGCGGAGCTTTTTCGTGGTCCGGTTTGACCATATTGGATGTCCAAGTTCTTTGAACATACCGGACGCCTGAAGGAATATAATTGCTAGCTGACATAAAATCCTATTGTTTATCTAGTCAATTATACTACTATTTAATTTAAATTATCAACGAATGTAATATTAATTTATTGTTAAGGGGCGTGATTGTTTTTGGTGTATTATTGATGGCTTTTGCGAAAAAACACAGCTACAGCTTCTTTATCTTTTGTTCCTTCTGCAACTTTAACGACCAATTCTTCTAATTCGTATTCGTCGTACGCTAAGATCACATTGTTTACTTCCAAAAATGTCAAAGCCGCCACTAAACCACTGCGTTTGTTGCCGTCTACAAATGGATGATTGCAAATGATATGATATAAATAAGCTGCAGCCTTGTCATATACGCTAACATGCAAAAATTCACCAAACATGGATGCTTTTGGCATTTCTATGGCTGAAATTAAAAGACCCATTTCTCTTATTCCGGGAGCCCCTCCCAATTCATTAATGATTTGAGAGTGAAAATCGATAACTTGCTCTACTGTTAAAAAAATCATTTATCTTTCAATCTCTTAAGTAAACCGTGATTTTTTTTCATGACTTTTCTAAAAGCAGATTTGACTAAGTTTTCGTTAGTACTTTGAACGGATTGAATGACCAACCCTCCGCTCGGAATGATAACAATTTGAAATAAAGCATCTTCATCCAAACCGGCAGCTTGCAATAACGTTTTATCTATCACAATTGCTTTGCTGTTACCGCTTTGAGTTAACTGTTTAACAATCATAGCTCCTCCTTGCTCCCTGTAATTACAATGATATGACGACTGCTGCTTTCTTGTCAATACGTTGTATTTACAGGTTAGGTTTTTGAAGAGACCAAGGGCTCCCAGCTGGGAAACCGTTTCTCCCCGTTACCGCTTGTGATTTTGAACACTTCGCGCGTCCCCACATTCAGGATGTAAAGCTCGCTCTTGTCCTTATCGATTCTATTGTAAACAATTGCCTGACTATTCGGCGCCCAGGAGGGATTTTCCTTGCTCCCACCACCACTCGTCAAAACCGTCTCTTTTCCGGTCTTCAAATCGCAGACACACAACTGCCGCGTACCGCTAATGGAGGAGCTGTAAGCTAAGAAATTCCCATCCGGTGACCATGCCGGAGCGGAGCTTTCCCTAGCAACTTTGCTGACTAACACGGGTTTGACATCCTTTAGCAGTGCATTTTCTTTTGGAATTGGCATTCTGTAGATTTTTGGAGATCCATCTTTATTCGAAACAAAGGCTACTTGTTTGCCATCCGGGCTAAAGCAGGGAGACCCTTGAGTTGCTTGCTTTGCTGAAAATATCTGTCTAGGTTTACCCACAGGACCTGTTTCCGGATTAAAATCCATGACAAAAAGATCGGGATTCCCTGTGATGTCGCAGATAAAGGCAATTTTATCCCGCATGGGCGAAAATGCAGGCATCAGTTGATTCCCTTTTAACAGTGTCAAACGTCGCCCTTCCTGCTCTTTTAAACTCGAATAATAGATTTTAGGCTGCCCTGTTTTATAGGAAACGTAGAGGTACCCCCCGCTCCGAAAATTGGGTTTCGGAGCCATATATGTCGGTGTCACGATGTACCCTGCATTATCCGTGATCTTTTTACCGTTTTCTCCATCAAAATCGCTTTCCCATATCTCTGACACCCATTTTTTCCCCTCTTTCACTGTGTAGAGAATTTTTGTAGAACTCACTCCGTCGCTGCCAAAGATGATCTTATAGATGGTATCGGCAAGACGATGAACTATTTGCCTGTCTTGAGAAAGGGTTCCTGTCAATGTTTGAGGAGCAATGATTTTAATCGATCCTGTTGCCACATTCACTACACGGGCTTCTAAGGACTTATCCTTCATTCTCAGCCGGATAACAAAATAGGGATTTAATGCAGCAAAAGTCGCTACTGCTTCAGGGGTATCGTAAGCTCCATTTGCAAACGACTTTTCAATAGACGCGTCCTCGCTCACAAATTTTGTTGAACTCGTCATCAGCAGATCATTTTTGAGTACCCCTTGCAACTTGTCGGCATAGTTTTTATCCCAAGAAAACGTCTCCACGCGAGGTTTTGTAATGTAAACGGGAACTTTCGGCTGCTCTGTAGTGAGCTGGACGATCAATTCGTCCTGAGCCGCTAAGTTTGAAAATAGAATGAGAAGGAGCGTAAAAAATAGTTTCATAAGTTTGTCAGGGTTAGGGTAAAGGTGTGAGTGATTTCTCCGGAATACGCCTGCCCAAATGGAGGAAAAGAGATGGCAGGCAAATGTGTTTCGACGGCTTTTTTATTGGCTGCGCTAGCGGAAGAGAGAATATTAAATTGAGTGATTTTTCCCTGTCGATTTAATGTCAGCGACACTTTTACATCTCCCATTTCAGGGAGTTTGAGCACAATTTTCAATTTGGAAATCAATTCGGCTTCATAACCCATCGCGACATCAGTTGCGACAGATCCGCTTACACCGACAGCCTGCTTCGTTGTCGCTGCAGCAGGAATCGCTGCCAATTTCTGTTTTAGCGTTGCTAAAGCTTGCTGAGAAGGTCCTTTTTTTACCGGAGCAGCTGCTTGCGCAATCTCTTTTGGCGCAGGTTTAGGAACAGATTTTGCGACGGGCTTTGGCGAAGGCTTAGCGGGAGTCTTTGAAGCAGGTTTTGGAGTGCTTTTAGCCACGGGCTTCGGAGGCGTAGGCTGCACGACAGGCTTTGCTGCTTGAATCGGAGGGGCAATCTCTACTGTGTGCTGCTTTGGAGAGAGCTGTACAGTTTGTACCACAAATGACTTTGGCTTCAGCGGAACCGGCGCTGTCGGGCTAAACCAAAGAATCCAGACCAAAAGTACCGCGTGGATGGCAATGACGAAGCCTGCAATCGCGCGAACGGGAACAAAATGCGCTTCCATCGTATCACCCCGGACTTAAAATGATGTCCATTTGGTCAAAACCAGCCTCTTCCAATCCATTTTTCACCTGCTGGTAGGTTCCAAATTGCGCGCGTTTATCGTGAAACACTTGTGGACGCACTCCCGGATGTGCTTGTTTGAGCGTTAAAGCTTTTCCTTTCAGGTCGGCAATGGAAATGCGTTGTCGGTTTAACCAAACAGAATTGTCCGCTTTGACGTGTACAGTGATGGAGCTGGATTCGCTGACGGTTTTTGCCGGAACCGGTTTTCCCTGTGCCAGTTCCACTTGATCTGTCTCTAGTAAAGGTGCGATCACGATGAAAATAATCAACATCACGAAGACAACATCGATCAAGGGCGTTAAGTTAACGGAGGGCTCCTCTTCGTAGCCGGCACGTCGCACAACTCTCTTCATCCATCAACCTTTCGGTATTGCAATTCAGCAGTAGCGAGCATTTCTGTGGCGAAACCGTCCATATCGGTCTGAAACTCACGAATTTTATTTTTGATAAAATTGTAACCGACAAGAGCCGGAATGGCGTCGACAAGTCCAAGCACCGTTGTTGCTAACGCCATAGAAAGTCCGGCAAGAACAGCTTGACTTCCGCCGTTAATCTGCATCTCGGAAAAAGAGGTCAAAATTCCCCAAACAGTCCCCAACAATCCCAAAAATGGAGCCAAACTCACAATGGTCGCCAAGATAAACAAATTTTTTTCCAAATATTTTGTTTGCATGGCAACTTCATTGTACAGGTGGGTTCCGACAAAGTCTAAATCGGAAGGGCTTAAGTAGACGGACTGCTTAGCACTTGTGGTGCTAAATTGCCGATTTTTGTCGAGCAGATCGATAGAATACCGTTTTAAAATGGAATAAATGGACCAAAAAGGGTTCGTTTGTGCGGGATCGAGCTCGATTTCAAAGATGCGGTGCTTCGATTGCAGGAAATGAGTACGAAAATTTTGAGATTTCTGCTGCATTTTCTGCAAAAGCCACACTTTATAAATCAAAATCACCCACGAGACAATCGATAAAATTCCCAAAGCCAAAAAGATTAATTTCCCTAGGAAATCCGACTGTATATAAGCATCAATAAATGGGTGGGTTGCTAAGAATAAAAGCTTTACATTCATTGCAATTTCCTTTACAATACGGGTTTTATTTGACCAATAAAAACCGAAGGTTGCGTTACTACACAAAGCACGGGAATTCTATCAGCATCTAGGGAAAATATATCCGGAATGGTGGAATGCCGCAACTATAAAGTTTGTAAGGAGGTTTGCTTAGTGAATTGCATCAAAAAATGGCTGTTATTACTGACAACTCTTATGATTGTCTTTAACAATTCTCTCTATAGCGAATCCCTGCCTTCTCCTACCGAAGCTACTCTCGTCGCCGAAGATAATTCCGTCCAACCCGGTCGCCCCTTCTGGGTCGCCGTCCATTTGCGCCTCGCTCCCGATTGGCACGCCTACTGGAAAAACCCGGGCGATGCAGGAATGCCGGTTCAAATTGATTGGGATCTTCCCCCCAACTTTACCGTTGGTGAATTGGAATGGCCCTACCCTAAAAAGATGGAACTTTCCGGAATAGTCGGATTCGGCTACGACGATGAACTGACTCTGCTAGCACAGATTACCCCCGATGTCTCCACTCCTCCCGACCAAAAACTCGAACTCGGTGCCAAAGTGCGTTGGTTGAGTTGCTCGAAAGACGAGTGCGTTCCGGGGAGCGCAAAGCTCTCGCTGCCGCTGCCTGTTTCGCTGAAAGATCCAAGCGTTAACACGGCAAATAGCACTCTATTCTCGAATGCCAGACAAAATATTCCCGAACTTCCAGGCGCTGTTTTAGTTCATCGCGACAACGACAAATTAAATCTTTTTGTTTCTTTAGAGCACCTTGCGGGAGATGGCAACGGGGATGTCAAATTCGAATTTTACCCCGAAACCAAAAAATTAGTTGATCTCCGCCATGAAGACGGCTCTTTAGCATCCGATGGCACCGCGATGGTCGCGTTAACGGAACTGAAAAAATCCACTTCTTTGAAAGGACTTTTGATCGCGAAGCAAGGGGAGACAACGCGTGCTTTCCATGTGGATGCTCCGATTCAATTGTCGGAGGTATCTAGCGAACCAATTCAAAGCATCGCACACGAAGATGACTCCTTCTTTAGCTTTGCTAAAATTTTAGCTTTGGCATTTATTGGGGGGTTGATTCTGAATTTGATGCCTTGCGTTCTTCCGGTCATCTCGTTCAAGATCCTCAGTTTCATTAAAATGGCGGGTGAAGACCGCGCAACGACAACGAAGCACGGCGTCGCTTTTTCTTTCGGCGTGTTGATCTCTTTTTGGGTGCTTGCAGGTCTTCTTCTTGTCCTTAGAGCCTACGGCAACTCCGTCGGCTGGGGCTTTCAGCTTCAAGAACCTCTTTTCGTAGGGATTCTCGCTTGCGTCATGTTTTTATTGAGCTTAAACCTGCTTGGAGTGTTTGAACTCGGCCTTTCGCTATCCTCATGGGCAGGACAAGTGGAGCAAACGGCTAAAAAGGAAGCACCGGAAGGGCTGCTCTCCTCCTTTTCCAGCGGTGTGCTGGCGACAACACTAGCGACGCCTTGCTCAGGACCATTTTTAGGTTTAACAATCGGCCTTGCAGCAACACTTCCCGCCATCCAATCGCTTATGATTTTTACTGCTGTCGGCCTCGGAATGGCTTCTCCATACCTGATTCTCGGAATGTTCCCTGCTCTACTCGCCTTCCTGCCTAAACCGGGAGCGTGGATGGAAACATTTAAACAGGGGATGGGGTTATTTTTGCTCGCTTCCGTCATCTGGCTGGTCTGGGTTTTTGCGGGTCAAACTTCCGAACTCTCCATTTTCCTCCTTCTTGGCGCTCTCTACGTTTTATCTATCGCCGCCTGGATTTATGGTATATTCGGCACTCCGGCTCGCACCCGAAAAGTGCGTCTGATTGGGTCGTTGGCAGCTTTGTTATTGGTATTCGGTTCGTATCAACTGGTACAGACGGGATCAACAATGGTGTCCTCCTCTAGCAGCAACGCTGAACTAGCCGACAATTGGGAACCGTACTCCGCTGCTCGTGTAGAGGAGCTTCAAAAAGCCGGCGTGCCTGTTATCGTCGATTTTACAGCAAAATGGTGCCTGATTTGCCAAGTGAATCACGTGGTCCTTTCCAACGACAAAGTAAGCGCAAAAATCAACGAGCTTGGCGCTGTCAAAATGATCGCCGATTGGACTTTGAATGACCCCGAAATCACAGAAGCATTGACTAAATTCGGTAGAAACAGTGTCCCCCTATACCTGATTTACGGATCGGACCAAGGGAAAGAGCCTACGATTCTTCCGCAAGTACTGACTCCGGATATCGTTTTG
>CAMFKA010000045.1 GCA_945957185.1 uncultured Chlamydiaceae bacterium
ACATTAATTCTAACGGTCTTACGATTTAATTTACACAGTTTAGATTACACACCCCTTATGACTGAAATATCACCTGAACAGAAGAGAGCAAAAAGGATTGTGATTGTTTGGACTTGTTTATACACCGTTTTATTCCCTTTGATTCTTTGGCTAGCTCTGTTGAGCGTTCTGATATTTGACAATCCAAACGTAACTGTTTTAGTAGGTGTTCCAATCATATGCGCATTTTTGTGTGTTCCCCTTTCAATGCTAATTAGTATTTGGAAAATGTGGTCGCATTATTTTCGTCAACAATATCAAAAGATCTACTGGTTTTGTGCGTTACCATTTGTCATGCTTTTGTTTGCTATTGCAGTTACTTTAGCTCTGGAAAAACTATTTCTCGGAAGGTAGGCGAAGATAAAAGGTAAAATGGGCCGACCCCTTTTAGTGAACTGTCAAACTGTCAGGCCTGACCCCGGTTTTCCCCAGTTCCCTGGTTTATCGAGATGCGAGAGATTTCCCTTGTGAAAAATATGCTTATTTGAGCATAATTAAAATAGAGACACAGGAATCGCTTATGAAAATACTCAAATGGATTGGTAGTAGCCGTGAAGACCTCAAGGAGTTTCCCGATGAAATAATTGACGAAATGGGGCATGGGTTATATCTCGTTCAGATGGGTGATAGACCTAGTCACGCAAAAACTCTAAGTGGATTTGGCAGTGCTAAAGTAATAGAGCTTAAGGAAAGTGATAGATCCGGAACCTATCGTGTGGTTTACACAATTGAAATGGCGGAGTTTATTTTTGTTCTTCACGCCTTTCAGAAAAAATCCAAAAGTGGCATTGCAACTCCTAAGCAAGAGATCGATATGATTAAACGTCGCTTGAAAGAAGCGGAGTCCCTATACAAAGAGTTAAAGAGGGAGAGGTAGTGTATGAAGAAAAAAATCGTATATGAAGACAGTTCTGGAAATGTCTTTGCTGATTTGGGCGTTGAAAATCCAGAAGAAACTTTGGCTAAATCTGAGCTTGCCCGTCAGATAGGGAAACTGATCAAAAAGAAAAAACTTACACAAAAAAGAGCCGCTGAAATTCTAGGTATTGATCAGCCAAAAGTTTCCGCATTGATTCGTGGAAGGCTAAGAAGTTTTTCTTTAGAACGCCTTATTCGTTTCTTAAATGAATTAGGACAGGATGTAAGAATTGTGATTAGTCCAACTAATTCGAATTCGGAACACGGGCATACATGGATTGGAGAGTCCTATTCAAACACTCGTATAGCTGCTTTGGGATGAATAGGATCAAAAACGGGGCCGGGTCCGGCCCCTTTTAGTGAACTGTCAAACTGTCAGACCTGACCCCGGTTCTCGTTGTCCAAGGTTACACCGACATATTCACCCCAAGCATCACCAACATTGAACACCACCTCACAGTCACAATATCCTCCATATTCATTGAGCCATGGTATGATCTTACTTTTATCCAAGCTATGATTGTCCAAGAATTCTATCGTTTCTTTAAGGGAATGATCACAATGTAGGAAATTAGGGCGGTCAAGAAATTCAAGAAGAGCTTTCAAATCTGCTGTTGAAATAGGCATTTTTGAGGTCTCTTTGGCATGCTGCTTCACCTTAGCTGCTTTTACGAGTTCTTGTCGCCTCTTCTTCTCTTCCTTGCTTGTCATATAAACTCCTGTCTTATAGTTCAAGTCTGATCGGTTGAAAAAGTCGAATGATTTTTTAAGCAATAATGCAGTCATCCTTGCTTCTTCTTTTCATCCTACGGATTTGTTGCTGCTCCCGACGTTCTTTTTGGAGGGATTCTTCCGCAGCTTGCTTATCCTGTGGTAGGTGTGCTTCATCCGTGTAAATAGGAGAGCTTCTACCGGGTATCGCTAGTCCAACGTACCCTTTTTCGCAGGCTAAATGTGCTCTAAGAAGATCTATGGTGCTTTTGTCAAAACTATGAAACTCTTCTTCTGGTAGTTTTAAGGAATGTTTTGAACTGATAAATTTGCCTCCATGTGATTCTGTTCTTGCTTCCGGAAGTGAGCGTAACATTACTTGCACTACTTTACATGGATCTATTTCTTTTATGTCACTATTTAGTAATGTCTGTTCTATTATATTGGATGATCCTATTGGACTTGTCATGATAAAACACCTTACGTTAATTTGTTTTTTATCTACCTTTCCTCTCCTAAAATATAATAAGGGAGTGCAGAGGGGCTTTGCCCCTTTGCCAGGGGGTTTTTAGGGGGACAGAGTCCCCCTAAATGCCCAAAGCCGGAGTCGAACCGACGACCTTCGCATTACGAATGCGCTGCTCTACCAACTGAGCTATTTAGGCTAAAGAGTGCTGTTATAGTGTATGGGAGGGGTAGAAGCAAGGGGAAAGAAACCGGTGGTTTATTTCTAGATTTCTATGTCTCTAAGGATGTAAGATGGAGTGAGTTAAGTTTTGGTTCAGGTGGAGGCTCGGATGAAAAAATTTTTGATGCTGATGATGTTGCCTTTGATGCTGATTGGTGGAGGCAAAATTGAGATCGAAGATTATGAAAAGCCACTTACAGTTGGAGATGAGGGGTGGGAAGCTGTTCGCCCTTATTTATTTTTGGAAGATAAAAGCGTAAAAACCACTTTAGATAAGTTATTTGGAAACGCGAGGGTCACAGCGGATCGGGAAGCGTTGTTGGAGCACGGCTTTACATTGACACCTACTCAAGGATTACATGTAATAGTAGCAGGACATCCCAAATTGTCGGGGTATTTACTGAAGATTATCGTCGATAAATACGATATTAACCATGAAGGCTTGGGAGAAGATTGGGAGCAGTGGATTAGACGGATTGAAGGGGAGCGATTGATTCGAGAGGGGATTAAAAAATTGGGATATAGAGACATCTTTAAAGTGCCTCACCAGTGGGTTTATCCATTGCCAAATGGTCCTAGACCCTATGATGAGCCGGGGTATGATCCTAGATCTTTTATTCTTATCGTTGAAGACATGAAATTGGCCACCAAAGAGAAAAACTCCAAACACTTTAAACGATTAGAAAAATGGGAACTGGAAGCTATTTACGAAATCGCCACACAGTACGGCTTAGCTGATTGTTGCAATCGTAATAATTTACCTTTGTGTAAAGATGGTAAAATGGCTTTTGTCGATACGGAAATTTACAATCAATGGCCCGTGGATTATCATCAAATGTTGCAGTACTTATCTGATCGAGGAAGAGAGTATTGGAAAAAAATAACCAAATGAATAAGGCAGACTAAACATGAAAGAAAGTTGGAAAATCGCCCTGATACTGATCGTGGGTGTGTTAGCAATCAACTTATCGCTAATCTTTGATGTCGGTTTTATTTCTGATGATTGGGATATCTTACAACGCGCGCAGGACACTTCCATATTTTCTAGCGTTGAGCAACATCACTACAGCCCTTTTGTAAGCGCTATATTCAAATTGACAGCCTATTATGGACTCTCTGCCGCTTGGATTCATGTTTTAGCCTTTATGCTCCACGGGTTGAACATCTATTTAGTTTTGAAATTGTGTGGACATCTCGGCTTCAACACTTGGGAAAAATGGATTACCGGAATCTTGTTTGCATTAAATCCTGCAGGCTTTGAAGCTCTCGCTTGGTGTTGTGCGATAGGATATATCCTCTGCACTACATGGATATTAATTGCGCTTAGATGGATCGTCGCTGCCAGAGATCAAGATTTCCCTTTCGTCTCCTACCGCATCGCCGCACTACAGATCGCTGCATTTATCACGTGGGACTGGGGGATTTTGCTGACTCCACTCGTAGCCGTGGCTAAGTGGATCTATCGTGGAGAAAAAGGATTTCGCGGTCTTGTTCCGGCCGGTGTAGTTTGGGTTACTGTGATCGCCCTGAAAAAGTTGTTTGGCTTTTCGTATGGCTACAACTTAAATGCTCCGATAGAAGCGATAAAGCATATAGGTGCATCGTTTATGCTGACAATATGGCCTGAGTTTACTCGCGCCTTCTACACATCCATTTGGGGCGTTGCTCTTGCAGCAAGTACTTTGATCGCGTTTTTGACACTTTCTTTAAAAGATAAAGTATCTCGATTGGGTATTTTTCTTTTTACGATCTCCATGTTGCCTGTCGCTTTGATAGGCTATCCACAATCGCGTTACGTCTACCTCTCTGCAATCTTTCTCTATTGGGGATTGGCGAGGCTTTCCGAAAAAAATGTCATCCTGAAGGCCGCTGCTGTTGCCTACATATGCACAGTCGTCTTTTGGACGATCGAGCGCAGAGATCTTTGGATTGAAGCGGATCTACAGGCAAATTTCTATAGAAAGCATGTGGAGGAGGCTGTAGAGCACCACAAAATCGTCGCTTTAGCAAATGTTCCGGATCAAGTGTCCGGTTATGATCTTGTGTGGCTTCCTACGGTTTGGCGTTGCGGATTGGAGTGTTTGCATCCTAGTGTTATTGTTATGAATCCTTTCGGACGAGAACCAATTGCAGAAGAGAAATTACCCGATAATACATACATTTTGAAAATTGGCGATAGACGTAAATTTCGAAGTGTAACAAAATAGAACCCGACATTACACAATCTTTTATGCGTATATTAATTGTTTCTACATTTTTCCCCCCATTGAATTCCATCGCTTCTTTACGCCCCCATTCGTGGGCTAAATTTTGGAGCAAAGATGGTCATGATGTTACCGTATTGACCATGGAAAAGGGCTCCGGAGCATCTAACGACTTGAAGCTTCCTTGTGATGGATTCAAAATCATCGAAGCTCCCGCTCCCGCCATTTTGAAACGCTTGAAAACAGCGGCGCAATCAACTCCCCATGAAGGGCAAGCAAAACCAAGCTGGAAAGCAAAATGCATAGAGTACCTAAGATTCAAACGAGGGATCTTTAACGCCTGTCGCATGCCTGACTTCACCGATCTTTGGATTAGACCTGCTCTCAAAGCGATTGCAGACGAACCTCCTTACGATCTTGTCATCAGCACCGCCGGCCCCTACTCTACGCATATTGTGGCATCACAAATCAAAAAGCGTGGGCAAGCAAAGAAGTGGATCGCAGACTACAGAGACACGTGGAGTAATAATTATATCTATCCCGGTTTACCCCCATTTAGTTGGATCGAAAAGCTATGGGAAAAGCGTCTTTTAAAGAAAGCCGATCTCATCACAACAGTGAGCGAGCCTTTTGCAGATCAATTCCGCGACATTCACTCCACTCCTGTGCTGTCGGTCGAGAATGGATTTGATCCTTCAGACCTAGAAGCTCTACCGAAAGGGTCGATTTTCCCTCAAGACGGCAAAATTCGCATTGTCCACACCGGATCGTTGTACCTGGGAAAGAGAGATCCCACTCCTCTGTTTAGAGTATTGAAGCGTTTACAAGATCCCCGTTATGAAGTGTTGTTCGTGGGGGAGCGTCAAGCTAACTTGGCTGCACTGATAAACGATTTTGGGGTTGCAGAATATGTCAAAGAGGTGGGACGTGTCTCGCGAGACGACGCTTTGAAAATGCAGCGCGATGCCGATGCTTTACTGTTTCTGCCATGGAACGATCCTTCTGTCGACGGAGTTCTGACCGGCAAAATATTTGAGTATCTGTTTTCTGGAACTCCGATACTGGCAGTAGGAGGAGGGCAGATGGAAGCTTCTCAACAGCTGATAGTCGACGCAGAAGCGGGATGGGCGTGTTTGACGGATGACGAAGTAGTCGAGGCGTTGAAGAGTATTCCTCAAAAGCAAATTCAGCCCCGAAAAGACATCTTGGACAAATATAATCGCAAAGCTCTTGCAGGTAAGCTTTTGGAGGCGGTTTTATGAAAGTTTCCGTGTTAATCGTCACTTATAATAGCGAAAAATTCATCGACAAATGCATAGAAGCAATTGATTCGCAAACAGTGCCTCCACAGCTTATTCAGATCGTTGACACCGGATCGAAAAATTTTGAGTATTTGAAACGCTACACTCAACGCCCGGATGTGCAGTGGCTGAAAGCCGAAAGGGAAGCGGGTTTTTGCAAAGGCAATAATTTGGGAGTTCGACACCTTCCCTCCGACATTGACCTTGTCATCCTCTTAAATCCCGACTGTTTTCTTGCCCCCAATTTTATTGAAAAAGCTATTGCATACATGGAAGCTCATCCAGAGTGCGGTGCTTACTCTTCCGTGTTGGAGAAGTATGACATCGCCACCATGAATCCAACAGGGTTGTTAGATTCGGCTGGGATAGACCGCTCCTGGTACGGCAAGTGGTTTGACATGAGGCAGGGGCAGCCAACGAACAGTTTATCACAAACATCGCCATACTCTGTGCAAGCATTATGTGGAGCATTGATCGCTCTTAGAGTAACAGCACTAAAAGATGTTCAACTCGATTACGGCAATCTATTCGATCCCAAATTCTACATGTACAAAGAAGATATCGATTTATCCGTGAGGCTTTCCAAAAAAGGGTGGCAATTGTGGATGGATCCCACCATCTTCAGCTACCACTGTCGTGGGTGGAACCCTTCAAGACGACAAGTTCCCAGAAAAATGAGATTAGCATCGGCACGGAACGAGTGTGTGATTCAGTGGAAGATGAAATCGCCGATACCGATACTCTACAGCGCACTTAAATACATCGCTGTGAAGGGTTTTGATAGATGAAAACCCGTTTTTTTGAGCGTTCATTTTCACTATTTATTTTGTGCTTCACACTCCCTTTGCTGTTTATGCCCAAGATTAATTTACTCTCTTTTGGCGGACGAGAAACAGCGGGGATAAGAATGGACGATGCTGTATTGATGGTCTTTACAGTATTGTTTGGATGGGCGCATTTCCAGCTCAATCGCCGCTTGTGCGATATCGAAAAGTGGCTTTTTGCGATTGTCGGTTTCTCTTTGATATCGTTTTGTATCAACAGATTTTTGTTTGGTGTCGAATGGATTCATGTGACCGGAAACCTGCTGTATGCCATCAGGATAATGGAGTATTTTAGCTTCTTCTATATCGGTTTGCTGGCGATAGAATTTGTCGATCCGTCTGTATTCATTAAATCGTTTATTTTTTGGGACTGCATCATCATGGTGTTCCAGAAAGCAGGCGTATTGGGAGAATTCGGGATGTACGGATACAATCCATCGGCGACATACCGCCCTCCAGGGATTTGCTCGTTCCCTTCCGAGGCAGGTGCAATGCTGAACATGCTATTCTGTTACCTTATCTTCCAACCCAAAAATGAAAGTTCAAAGATATCATTCTGGCCACCTGCCGCAAGACAGGTGTTCGACATGTCGTACCTGTATATTATCTTTTTGGTTTTTGGTCCGCTGACAGTGTTAACAGGTTCCCGTATCGCTATTTTCGCTCTTGCCGTCGTATTTTTATTCTGTGTTTTTAGGGGGATTTCCTGGAGAACGCCTTGGACAATTGCTGTGAGCTCGCTTATTATTTTGGTCGGAGGTACCCTCCTTACAATGGTGATCGTCGAAAATAAGGACATGATCCATCGAAGCAAGGGGCTATTTTCGATGAAAAATATCGAGCTTGCAGAAATGGTTTGGGATAGCGTTGACACCACACGAGAACCCTACGTGGGTGAGACGTTAACAAATCAAGGCGCCGATATGAGCTGGTGGATGCGTATTCGAAAATGGTGCTATGTGTTGAAAATTTACGTCACCCACCCGGAAACTTATCTACAAGGCGTGGGACCCGGATTTGCCTTCGCAGGTTTAGATGGCGGGTATTTAAGAATCCTCGTCGAAAACGGAATTATAGGCGTGTTTTTGTTTTGGAATTTCTTCAAATGCATAGCCAAAAAATCACCCCAGCTGACGGCGATGGTCGCTGTCTTCGCCATTAATATGATCTTTTTTGATGTTTACATCGCCTACAAGCCGATGAGCTTGCTATTTTTGGTTTCCGGTATGACTTGGGGGCTTGAAGCAAATAAAAAGTCTACTCAAGATCAGATGCTGGAGGCGATAGCATGAATAAGAAAATATCGACTCTATTTTCTGATTCCTTTGCCTATAGCATAGGATCAGTTTTATCCCGATTTTTTACGTTTTGGCTGCTGCCTCTAACTACCAGCTATCTTACCCCCGCCGACTATGGAGTGATTGGAAACTTGGCTCTATTTTCTACGTTGATAGTGGCGCTATTCCAGCTAGGTTTGAACACCTCTATCGCGCCGGTGTACTATTCTGATAGCAGCAAAGAACCCGGAGTGATCTGGTCCGCATTTCTGACTCTGGCAGCGAACTGCACATTTTTATGCCTGCTATTTGGTTTTTTTAGCGAACCGTTGAGCCATCTCCTTTTGAATAGCCCCGGACATGCCGATTTAGTCATTGTGACTCTGTTGACAACAGCGTTTTCCGCTTCACAAATGCCTTTTATGTTTTATATGCGGGCAAAGCAAAAAGCCCGGCTTGTCGCTATTTTATGCATTGTAGATGTCGTCATCGCCAACACTCTTTTGGTGCTGTTTCTCATCGTATGGGAGCGCGGAGCCGCCGGTGTGGTGGAAGCGCAGTGCTTAAGCACATTTCTCGGCCTTGTCATCGCAGCCGCAGTCAATCTACCTAAACTGCCGTTTTCTCTCCCTCGCGATACCATCAAAGAACTCATCACCATCGGCGCTCCCGTTATTTACGGTTTTTTGGGATTTTTTCTCCTGCAATCCAGCTCCAGATACATGATCCAGTGGTATGTCAGCGAGAGCGAAGCGGGACTCTTTTTTGTCGGTTCCAATTTCGCCAGAGTGATCGAACTGGCACTTTGGGGCTTCGTCAGCGCTTGGATCCCCTATTTCAACTCGTTTTCAGGAAAAGAAGAAGAGGGCGTTACCTATTTTAGTAAAGTCCTCACTTATTTTTGCATAGCTATCGCATGTATTTCGTTGTGCTTTTTTCTGTTTGCAAGGCCGATTGTAGCATTGATGGTACAGCCTCCCTTTTACCCAGTCTGGAAAATTGTAGGGTTGTTGAGTTTAGCGCAAGCCTCTTGGGGGATTTATGTCATCTCGTATACAGGCATGATCATGAAGAAAAAAACGTTCCTATTGTCCTGTATGGAAATCGGTGCCGGAATCTGCTGCATCGGTTTCAATGCGCTATTGATTCCTCTATGGCAAATGGAGGGAGCAGCATTGGCAACATTTTTAGGTTTTGCCTCTCTCATCGCTGTGAGCTTTACGATCAACATGCGCATTCTCCCTGTCCCTTACGAAAGTACGAGACTTTTGAAAATTGCCATCCCCTTCTCTGTTATCGCCGCATACTCCTATCTTCCTATCGAATCCCTTCTTTGGTATGTGGTAGGAGGAGTTTCTTTGCTCTGTTGCTTTGGAGCCTATTTATGGTTTGCAATTCTCTTCGAAGATGAAAAAGTGTTACTGAAAAATAAATTGGGTTGGAGACAAGAGCCATGTGTGGAATATCAGCAATAATTCGTAAAGAGTCGGGAGATCTTTCCTTTATCGTTCCGATGACCCGCACCATTGCTCATCGCGGTCCGGATGATGAAGGCTTCCAAAAATTCGAAAATAAAGTGGCTTTAGGGCATCGACGCCTGTCGATTTTGGATCTCTCATCCGCCGGGCACCAGCCGATGAAAACACCCTCCGGAAGATTTTGGATCACCTACAACGGCGAAGTGTACAATTACCGCGATATCCGCGCCGAACTACAGAAATCGGGACGCACATTTCAGACCCAAACCGATACAGAAGTGATCCTCGCTGCTTACGAATTGTGGGGGACAGATTGTCTGCGTCGATTCAATGGAATGTTTTCTTTTGTTATCTACGATACCGTCGAACGAAAAATTTTCGCTGCTCGAGATCGCTTTGGAGTCAAACCCCTCTATTACGCTGATATCGACGGAATTTTTGCTCTCGCTTCCGAAATCAAACAATTTACAGTGCTTCCTGAGTGGAAATTTCAAGCAAACGGTCAAAGAGCTTACGACTTTCTCAATTGGGGAGTCCTCGATCACACCGACGAAACGCTCTTTTCCGGCGTGAAACAACTTCGTGGAGGCCATTATTTACACTTTTCTATCGATTCACTAAAAGAATCAACACCAAAGCCCATTCAGTGGTACTTCCTGTCTGCTGAAAAGTTTAATGGATCGTTTGAAGAAGCTTCTCTTCAATACCGCGATCTTTTGATGGATAGCATCCGCCTTCGCTTACATGCCGATGTCGACGTAGGCTCCTGCTTGTCAGGTGGATTAGACTCCTCAACAATTGTTTGTATGGCTGCAGAGTGTTTAAAAGACTCTAAAGAGCAGTTGATTACCTTCACCGCAGGTTCGGAAGTTTCTCGCTTCGACGAAAGGGAGTACGTTGACGCGGTGATCCAAAAAACCGGTGTCGATTCACGTGTTGTTATTCCCCGCTCTGATGAGCTCTTTAACTCCCTTTCCGACCTGATTTGGCATCAAGATGAGCCTTTTATCTCCACCAGCGTATTTGCACAGTGGGAGATTTTTAAGTTGGTAAAGGAAAATGGAATTAAAGTGATGTTAGATGGGCAAGGGGCAGATGAACATCTAGGAGGGTACCATGGATTTTTTGGGAACCACCTCTATGATTTGTTTACTTCGCTGCGCTGGAAATCATTGATTCAAGAGGCCTCCGCAACGCGCAATCGACACCCCCATCTCCCTCTGATGATGATGCTGGCTAATAAACTTGTTCCTTCAACTTTACAACAACGTCTTAGAGGCATGTTGGGTAAGTCTTCGGCTATTCCGGGGTGGATTGATTTCGAACGTCTCCAAGCCTCTCCTTCCACGCCGTATCCCGCTCAACACCCATTTTATGCTCAAAGCCAGCAACAAATCCTGGAATCTAGCGTTCCTATGCTGCTGCATTTTGAAGACCGCAATTCCATGGCGCATTCGATTGAATCTAGAACTCCATTTCTAGATTACCGTTTAGTAGAGTTTGCCTTAGGTTGCCCATCGCATTACAAAGTGGGGGGAGGGGTCTCGAAAAGGCTTTTAAGAAGCGCTGCTGATGGCATACTGCCCGACAAAATCACCCACCGACACGATAAAATGGGTTTTATGACTGCAGAAGAGGTGTGGTTTAAATCTCAGCACCCCTCACAAGTCCTCGAAGGAGTCCAAAAGGCGATCGATCTCTCTCGCGGAGCATTAAGTGACGCGCTGTATAGCCGGACACAAGAGATGCTAGAGGGACGACGGCCGTTTGATTACTCCTACTGGAGAGCGCTATGTTATGGTGCTTGGATGGAAAAATTTGAAGGTGTGGGAATGGAGCGTAGCGGGATCGAACCGCTGACCTCAACAATGCCATTGTTGCGCTCTACCAACTGAGCTAACGCCCCACGGAAGATGACAGTATATAAGCATGGGTTGAAAAACGCAAACAATTTGTATCGAATGTGCGGGGTAGCCAGGGCGTCTCGCTCAATGTCGTCAACTTAAGGAAAATTGGAAGGGAAATTGTAGCTAGAGCGCGAGCGCGACTGATTTTATAGCCCACTGCGACGTAGGAGCTGTGGGTTAA
>CAMFKA010000046.1 GCA_945957185.1 uncultured Chlamydiaceae bacterium
ATGTGTATAAGAGACAGCACTAATGGAGTGATATGAATATTTTCCCCTTTGTCAAGTTTTTGAATGAATCTCCAACCTCTTGGCATGCGGCAAAAAATGCCGCAGAGATGTTGGTATCAAAGGGGTTTTCTCCGATTGCGGAGTCAGATTCCTGGGAGCAGCTGAAACCGGGGGGGAAATATTTTACAACGAGGAACGGATCTTCTTTGGTGGCATTTGTGTTGCCCACCGAAGCCATTCAGCGAACAGTTTTATTAGGTTCCCATACCGACAGCCCCTCTTTAAAGCTGAAGCCGAATCCTCTATTTCTTAAAGACAATTTAGTGATGCTTGCCGTCGAGGTTTATGGCGCGCCCTTGCTTGGTTCCTGGTTTAACAGAGACTTGGGAATTGCCGGACGCGTTGTCGTGGAAGCAAAAGATGGCAAAGTGGAAACACGCTTGGTAGATTTGCACGACACTCCGGTGACTTTGGCACAGCTAGCGATCCATCTGGATCGCGAAGTGAACGACAAAGGCTTTGTCGTCAACAAACAAGAAGCTTTGAATGCTATTGTAGGGATTTCTCAAACGTTACCTACGCTTGCGGAGCTTCTTCACGTGGATGGCACTATTCTTGCCCACGATCTATTTTTGTACCCTCTGGACCCCGCACGCACTTCCGGATTGAATGATTGCTTTATTTCGGGGTACCGCATCGATAATCTTGCCAGTGCTTATGCCAGCATCGAAGCTGTTGGCGACAAGGCAGCGACCAAAGACACTCTTTTGATGGCGGCATTGTGGGATCATGAAGAGATCGGCTCGCAAAGTCATTTTTCTGCCGGCGGGCCCTTTGTGAAAGGAGTGTTGGAGCGGTTGGTTCCTGATAGCGAAGGGTACCACAGGATGTTGGCGCGGTCGGTGTGTCTCTCTATCGATTTGGCGCATGCCACCCACCCCAATGCTAATGATAAACATGAGCCTCGTCATGCCGTGAGGCTTGGCGGTGGTGTTGTAGTGAAGTACAGCGCCGGCTTTCGCTACGCTACCGATGCGGAAACTGCAGCTATGGTAGTGCAAGTAGCGAACCGGAAGAAGATTCCGTTGCAGCAATTTGTGACGCATGGGAACATCCCTGCAGGATCTACGATAGGACCGATCCATGCCGGTGTCACAGGAATGAAAACAGTGGATATAGGGATCCCGCAGTTATCAATGCATTCGATTCGCGAATTGATTGCGGTGGATGATTTTATTTCTTTGTTGAAGTTATTGGATGGTTGGGTTTCTGTGTAACCCCTCATCGACTCTGCCTTCCAAGGTAACCAGGGCATCTCGCCTTCATTGATGTCAACTTAAGCATTTATGTCGACCTTTCAGGCCTCCGATATTTTATCTGGAACTGACCCAGGCCTACGCTGCGCTCCGACCTGGGCTGTAACATGTCGACCCTTCGGGCCTTAGCTTCCTATTAACGGTGATGTGAGATGCAAAATTTTTGCAGATCTAAAAATGTGCTAAGGCCTGCAAGGCCGTAATATTACAGCCCAGGTCGGAGCGCAGCGCAGGCCTGGGTTAGAATCAAAATAACAACGGAGGCCTGAAAGGTCGACATAAGCGCTTAAGTTGACGACATTGGGGACGGCCTGGCCACCTTTATTTTCTTGCAATTAAAGTTTATTTAGATTATAACTTATTCATGATTGAAAATATAACTAACAATACACCATTTTATTTTAATTCCGGCAACTACCAACAAGCATCGGATTCGTCTTCTATTCACTCTGCCTTCGAGCAATTAAACGACGCCTTCGCAGAAGTCCATCCTTTTGTCATCGTCGCTGTCACTTTTGTTGGCGCTCTCACAATTTATGCGATTGCTCAAGCAATCCTTCGATTGAAACCTCCCTCACCGACACCCTCTTTTCAATACACTTCTCCTAAACATCCTTTTCCCCCTACAACTTTCAATCCCGAACGTTATGCTTATAATTTAAAAAAATCCAACTCGATCACTCCTTTCCAAAATGAGATGCATCGTTTTTGGGATAAAGATCTCAAAGCGGAATTAGGCTCGGACTTTCGTCCTTTAGATTATGTTTATAAAACATATTCGTATGCAAAACGATTGGAAGCATTTTTTCCCATCCCGGATGATGCTAAAACTTATATTATCGAATATAGAAAAAAGCACCCTTTCGCACGAAAGCCTATACGCGATGCTTGTCGATTTGTACTCCCTTCCGATGATGCCGTGTGGAATAAAAAAATGTGGGGAGACATCATCACCGCAAAGAGTGATGAAATCCGTTGGTTTCACTTTCTTCCTTTCCTTCCAGTTGTCGAAAGCTACCTTTATCAACACTTTGAGCTCTATCAGGATTTAAAAGAGAGTGGAAAAAGTGATGCGCAGATCGAACGTCACTACAAATTGAAATTGAAACGCTTGCCAAAGGAATTAAACGCCCCCCTTCGAGAGATTTTTCGTATCGAATACGCTCATTTTAGCGAGATCCAAAGCAAGAAAATCGCGATGAAAAAAACTAAAACAATAGCTAACGATCCTAAATTTGAAGAAGAGGCCTTTTCACAATTCATAAGCAAATCAAGAATTCCCTCTAATTACTCGCTTCGATTGTTTGAATCGGTTTTAATCGAATCGTATTACCCCATTGTCGAACCCAATTTAATACCAATCGCGCACGAATTTTTCAACTCCGGGGTTCTTCCAAGTTATTTTATCGAAACATTAGAAATTATCTACAACACACCCAAACAACTTAACAATATCCCTGCGATCACAATTTCCGGTAACGAAATCAATTACCCGGGTTACACTATAGAAAAAATGGATCCCCGCGATCCGTTGATTGCTGTTGCAGGAGCAAAGACCGGCTGCTGTCAAAACATCAGCAGTGACGGCAGAATGGTTGTCCGTCATGCTTTAACATCGCCATTCGGTGGAATTTATCGCATTATGAAGGGCTCTGATGTTTGGGTGGCACAAGCTTGGGCGGGGATCACAGAGGGGGGCTCAGAACTTATATTCGATTCCATCGAGTGGAATTCTGTCTATAATCCGATGATCATCATGGCATTCTTCAAAGAGCTTGCAGACAGAATTGTCGAATCACACCCCACGATCCGTCGCGTTGTCGTTGGAGGGGGAGGAAACACTCCTGAAGGACATGGTTACCCTCTTCTGGAGAAGCCTTATCGCCCAATCATTGATTTTAGCTTTCCGATGCTCCCCTACGGTTACGATTCTAACGACACCCGTTACATTTTATCGCAATCAAAAAATCCCAGCACACCTACATAGGATTTTGCCCCAGATGCTTTTCTCCCATATCATTGGCGGAAAATACCGCTCCGACGACAGTGTTGATGTCGGACATCTTTTCGACAGAGGGATTTGTATTAAAATACGCTTTGATATTGGCCATCAGAGCATTTCGAGTCGATTCAGGAACCTGGCCTAACAGAACGTTAATCTGTGCGACCAGTTGCGCTTTAATCGTCGCAAGACCTTGCGGGTCATTTTTTGCGAAATCGATTTCCCCTTTTAACATAGCGACAACTTCATCACCCGTCAAGTGCCCCTGATACGTTTTGTCTTTATAAGATGCCCCTACCTCTAATTTCATAATCTGACCCAACGCCACCGTCAGCAACACAATTTTGGCCATATGACTCAATTGTTCGGTGTGCTGAGGATCTGCTTGCTCTGTTGCCCCTAAATTCGAAACCACAATCGCGCGCATTTGAGCATTAAATGCTGGTGTTGCTAGGCCTGCGATGAGATTTTCTGCATATTTCACTGCGAATTCAAGGTCTTTGGGAGCATCTTTATTCGAAGAGGCAATTTCACCCACCTCTTGCGCAGCAGTGAAATAGGTCAAACCGATCCCCCACAACGCCGACACCCACCCCGCCACTTGAGTAGTTGGATCGTTTTGATTGTGCCCTACGGCGATCTGGTTCCAAGCATCTTGCAAAACTTTGTTATCGAGTTGAACGCTTCCCGACGTTTCTGCCGTTTTAAAAGTTCCCACAAAACCGGCCGCAATGATGAGTGCGGACGTCATTGCCGATGAGGGATGAACTCCTCCCAAATCTCCGGCATAAGGATTCCCTGACGCTGCGGGCGCCGACACTGAGGGCGTAGAAGCGGAAGCGACGCTTTCGACACCTTGCGCTTTTTGAGCTTCATCTCGATAGAGAGAAAATAGAGCGATCATTCCGTTATGCCAAATGTCTCGCGTGGTGATAGGATCTGCGATCCCCACATTGCGATCCATCTGTTTATCCAGTCTCTTTTTAGCAGATTTTTCTCTCGCAAGGGAATCGTTCTCGCGATCGGCTTTTTTGTTGTCTTCTTTGCGCAGTTCTTCAATCTTTGCGTTGTTTTCCGACCAGCTATCGAGCATAGACGAAATAATTTTGCCGTATTCGAGCTGCATTTTTAAGTAGAAATCGCCTCCGGAAGGAAGCTCTAACCTAGGAACACCCGATTCGACAACGCCAATGTTAGCCTGTGCCAGACTGACAGAAATGTCGCTAGCGAGCATTGCGGCAAGCAAAGGGTTGTAAGAGGGATCGAGGTAAAGATCTGAATCTGTTTGGGAAACTTTCGAGGAACCGCCACTATTGGCAACGGGATCAGTCATAAATTACCGCCTCCGAATAACATTTCTACAAAAATTCAAACGTCATCTCTAGAATTTATTATATCAAAATTCGGATTTTAAATAACATAGGTGTTCCGTACAAATTTACCGAAAGAGCCGTATGTCACACGATCATTTCAAAGGAAAAGATGCAGTTTCCCACGTTGCAGAAGCAAGAGCTGATGGGATCGTCTCTGCGAACGAGCTGCACGGCACCGAAATCCCCGGCCATATCAGCGCTTTTGCCGATTCGGCAAGAGACACATTGATTGCAGGTGGTGGAGTTATCCTCCTTTTCCAAACTCTCCAAATTGCCCCTTCCCGCGCCGCCCTTCTGTTAGGCATTTTCTTTTGCGGTTGGGCGCTATGGAAGATGGGAAGAAGTGCGTGGCTCGGTTGGTCCCGTCTCGAGAGATTGCACCGCGTCCTAGCGCAAGAAAAGTGGGAAATCGAGCACAATCGCCAGCAAGAACGGGAAGAGCTCGGAGTCCTCTACGCCGCTAAAGGCTTTGAAGGGAAATTGCTGGAAGATGTTTTGGACGTTTTAATGGCTGACGGCGACCGCCTTCTAAAAGTGATGGTCGAAGAGGAGCTCGGTCTGACGTTGGAATCGCAAGTGCATCCGTTAAAACAGGGCATCGGCGCCGGCCTCGGCGTTTGTGCTGCAGGAGCAATTTTAGTGGCAGCATTCTCCTATTTCGGAATTTTAGGGATGTTTATCGCAGGGGGCATCACGCTTCTTTTGACCGCATGGGCAAGCGCAAAATTGGGAGATAACCTCACAATTCCGGCAATGGTATGGAATTTAGGATTAGCCGCCCTCTCTTTAGGATTCATCTACTTTTTACTGCAATTATGAATATGACACCTGTTAAACAAGCTTTTGTCTTCGACGAATTTTTTGATTTAGGACTAGAAGAGACTTCCAGTCCTTTCATTACCGCTGACACACGTCTGTGGGGCGCGAATTTGACCCTGAAGGCTGCGATTCTTTCAGCTTTTCTTCTACTGACATCTTTTTGGCTCTCGTTTTATCCCGCCCTCACTCCCCTTTCGCATGCTATTTTAATCTCTGTCTACTTCATTGCGGGGATTCCAGCGTTAATAGAATCGATCGACGACATCAGCAACTTCGACATCAACATCGACGTATTGATGACGCTAGCAGCATTTTCTTCTGTTCTCATTGGCAGCGGTATGGAGGGAGCTCTCCTGCTCGTTTTATTCGCTTTGTCCGGAGCGATGGAAGATGCGGTCACTCGCAAGGCGAAGAGCGCTATTACTACACTGTCGAGGCTTTCCCCAACAAAAGCGTGTGTCGTGACACCTGAAGGGCTGATTTTAGAACGCTCGATCAAAGATGTCGGCATCGGCGAAATTTTACTCGTCAAATCGGGACAAGTTGTCCCTCTCGATGGAGAAGTGATCGAAGGGGCCTCTAGCCTTAATTTGGTGCACTTGACCGGCGAAAACATGCCTGTGACCAAAATTGTTGGCGATGAAGTGCCGGCCGGAGGACGCAATCTGGAAGGGGCATTTAAAATGCGTGTCACTAGAACCAGCGCAGATTCCACTCTCTCCAAAATTATCGAACTCGTCACGCAGGCTCAAGAGGCGCGTCCCAAACTGCAGCGGTGGTTTGATCAACTTAGCCGCACGTATGCCTTAACAATTATCGGTCTGTTCGCTTTGTTCGCTGTCACTCTTCCGTATGTGTTGGGGATTCCATTTTTAGGAGAAACGGGTTCTCTCTACCGCGCATTAGCGTTTTTGATTGCCGCATCGCCATGCGCATTGATTATAGCGATCCCTATCGCCTACCTCAGCGCCGTCAGTGCCTGTGCAAAAAAAGGGATCCTTCTAAAAGGCGGCGTTACGCTCGATTCACTCGCAGGTTGTCACGCTATCGCTCTGGACAAAACAGGAACGCTTACGACCGGGGATTTATCTTTTGTTGAAATCAGAAAAGTTGTCGGAAATGGAACTCTTACGCCCGAATTCGCAATGGCAGCCGCCGGTGCTTTGGAAAAAAATGCCGTCCATCCCATCGCGAAAGCAATCCTCAATCAGCAAGACCCTTCCTGGAATAATCGAATCGTTCTATCAGACTACAAAATGGTTCCCGGATACGGGTTAGAAGGGATTTGCAACTGCGATCAACGCGCCGTCAAATGCAAAATCGGAAATCCGGCGTATATCAACCCTCCCGAGAGTGTCCTTAAAGAGATCGACAAAGCAAAGAGCGAAGGGTACCAAATCGCCCTTCTACAGGCCGATGACGAGTATTTTCTCCTCATTTTCAGCGACACCATTCGTCCTAAAATGAAAGAAACGATCTCCAAGCTTAAAGAGAGAGACGTTTCCATTGTTATGTTAACCGGAGACCACATCGAAAGCGCTGCTAAAGTTTCCAAGGAAGTGGGAATCGACACTTACTATGCAGAGCTAAAACCCGAAGACAAAATGCGTCATATCGAAGAGTTGTCCAAAGAGAAAGGGTTGGCAATGGTAGGCGATGGCGTCAATGACGCTCCTGCCCTTGCAAGAGCCACCGTGGGCATCTGCATGGGAAAAGTGGGAAATACCGCCGCCATCGACGCTGCCGATGTTGTCTTGCTAAATGACAACATCGAGCTGCTTGATTGGATCCTCCAAAAAGCAAAAAAAACACAAGTCGTTGTGCGTCAAAATCTTATACTAGCAACCGCCGCCATCCTCGTCGCCAGCATACCGGCGCTTGGGGGCTATGTTCCTCTATGGATGGCCGTCGTCATGCACGAGGGAGGAACCGTCCTTGTGGGGCTTAACGCGTTAAGGTTGTTAAGATAGCGACTTGTAAATAATATTTTTAATGGTAAGATGAGAATATTCTAGCAGGAGATTTCTCATGGCTTCCGATAAACAACAAGATTTAGCAGCTAATCACGAAAAACTTCTCATCGCTATCCAAAATGAAACACGCAAATTCCAAGAGTATTATGTGTGGCTGGAGAGATCCATGCCCAAAAGCTTTTTTGAAGAGATTTCCCCCGACAATTTGATGCTTGTCGCTCATAGCCTAATGGGATTTCCCCTTCAAGACTATTTTTCGATCATCCACCTCCGCCGTGCTGCCATTGTATTGTGTTTAGACACCGCTGATGCTGACTTGCAAATCTTAAAGAACTACTCCATGTATGGCATTAAATCGTACGAGACGTTCATATCGGAAGCTCCGGTCCCCTTTCCCGGTGTCGACAAGAAGTTGCGCATTGCGATGATCTATTTTACAGAAGCAATCGACACTATCGAAAAGCCATTTCCATTGGAGCGAAAGTTAGAATTAAAAAAATTGGTGCAGGAGAGAAATCCGGAGCTTACTGATGAGGCCTTTGAAGATCTCATTTCCGGTATTAACACCATCTTTCTTCGTTCGCTTCCAGCGGATCGTACAGCACTCGCATTGGACATGTACTTCCGTGCGAAAACTAGAGACAATTGCCAATATGAAGTGCGCTACAATCAAGAATGGGAGACAAACGACCAACCCTCGATGCAGGTGGTGCTGGCGTGGAAAAACACCCCAAAAAACAACTTCCTCTACCACATCGCTCAAGTGATCCACCGTCATGGGCTATTCATGAAGCGGGTGAATTCGACTTATTTGGACCCGTATACAAACCACAGCATCCAAGTCATGGTCATCGGTCTGCACGGCAGCAACGGGAAGGCCGTTTGGGATGTCGCTGAAATTCCGGATTTCTTGCGGGAACTCGTGACAGTCAAATATTTCGATCAAGACGATCAAATTGAATCGCAGTTAGTATCCAAAGGGATCATCACCGGGAATATGGGGAACCTCCTCCGCTGCATCAACACCTTCATCCATCAGGCGTTGGTACATATTGACTCCAATCTATACACCCCTGAAAAGATCGAGGAGTCCCTTTGCCGCCATCCGGACCTTATCGTCATGCTCTGTGAATCGTTTAAAAAGAAATTCGATCCCGATTTTCTGGATTTGGAGAAATACGAACAGTTAAAAGACAAATACTTAAAAGATGTCGACAACCTCGACACAGGGAATGAAGAGAATGACAACATGAGAAAAGCGGTTTTAAGGACTGCCATGAGCTTTGTTCGTCACACTCTCAAAACAAATTTTTATCGCCTCAACTTCACTGCATACAGCTTCCGACTCGATCCCAAATACATGCTCGAAATCCCTTTTGACGTTTTCAAAAAGTTCCCTGAACTCCCCTACGGAATCTTTTTTATTCGCGGGATGCAGTTTTTTGGATTCCACATCCGCTTCAAAGATTTGGCTCGTGGAGGATTGAGAACCGTTTTTCCCGAACATATGGAAATTTCGAAATCGGAACAGAACAACGTCTTTACAGAGTGCTACAACCTGGCGTATACACAGCAACAAAAAAACAAAGATATCCCCGAGGGCGGTGCTAAAGCTATCGTTTTTATTCAAACAAGCTCAAGATTGGAAGTGGAATCAAACATCCTCCGCGACGAACTGATCTCTTCGAAAATTGAACCGGAAGAAGTGGAAAAGAAGGTAGAGCAATACCTCTTAGAGCAGAAACTAGAGTTCATGTACCAAGCTCAACGCTCATTCATCGAAAGCTTCCTCACCATCATCAATTGCGAGCCGGATGGAAAGCTGCGAGCAAAAAATATCATCGACTACTGGTGCCGTCCCGAATACATCTACCTTGGACCCGACGAAAACATGCACGATATCATTATCGAATGGATCGCCAATATCAGCGTCCGGTACAATTACAAGGCGGGGGGAAGCTTTATTTCAAGCAAACCTAGCCTCGGAATCAACCACAAAGAGTATGGCGTCACCTCTCAAGGTGTCCACGTCTATTTACAACAAGTGTTAAAATTTTTGGGGATCGATCCGGACAAAGAAGCATTTACTATCAAAATTTCCGGAGGACCCGATGGTGACGTTGCCGGAAATGAAATCGTCAATCTCCACCGCTCCTACCCAAATACCGCTAAACTCGTTGCGCTGACAGATATTTCCGGAACCATTTACGACCCTGAAGGGTTGGATTTGGGGGTGATGGTCAATCTTTTCAAAGAGGGTAAAGCGATTCGTTTCTACCCCCCTAGCCTGCTTCACGAAGGTGGCTACCTTCTCGACCGCTTTACAAAACGAAATCAGACAAAGCTAACGCAACAAACCCTTTGCTACCGCAAAAAAGATGGCAAAATTGTTGAAGATTGGCTTTTGGGGAACGAGATGAATTCCCTCTGGCGCAACAACCTGCACCATGCAAAAGCTGATGTCTTTATCCCCGGAGGAGGGCGCCCCCGTACCCTCAACGACACTACCTACAAAGACTTTTTGGATGAAACCGGAAAACCCACTTCAAGAGCTATTGTAGAGGGAGCAAACCTTTATTTAACTCAAAAGGCGCGTAGAAATCTAGAAAAGTTGGGAGTCCTCATCATCAAAGACAGCTCCGCAAACAAGTGTGGCGTCATCTGCTCCTCATTTGAAGTGTTAAGCGGATTAACTTTGGGAGATGACGAATTCGTAAAAGTGAAAGCAGAGCTTGTAAAAGAGATTTTGGATCGACTCAATCAGTGCGCACTCAACGAAGCCGATCTTCTGTTACGCACCCACAAGGAGACAGGCGAATTTTTAACGGACATCTCCGAAAAGATTTCTCAACGTATCAATGAATTCACTTACACACTACTCGACTTCCTTGACACCATTCCCCTCTCGTCTGATCCTAAAGACCCTCTTATTAAAACATTCTTTGATTATTGCCTTCCTATTTTAAGAAATAATTACCAGCAACAGCTGCTAGATAGGATTCCAGAACACCACAAAAAAGCAATTATTGCTTGCCATATCGCTTCCCAATTGGTCTATAAGCGAGGATTGGGATGGCTGCCTTCTATTGTCGATGTTCTACCTGTTTTATTGAAGACGCAAGCTTATGAGTGAGCTTGGCATTTCCATCGCTGCAATCCTCTATGGAAGTCTTGTGGGCCTTAGCCTCGGCTTAACAGGCGGCGGAGGCGCTGTCATTGCGATCCCGCTTCTCATCTATGGGCTCAGCTTTCAATATAGCGAAGCGACGGCAATTTCGTTGGCAGTGATCGGAGGAACGGCTTTATACGGGGCGCTTCTGCAATCACGCAAAGGGCATGTTCTGTGGGTAATTGGAGGCCTTCTTGGCTTAGGGGGCATCCCTACAGTCTCTGCGGGAAAGTGGATTAGCGATCACGTCTCTCAGAGCATTTTGCTTGTGTTTTTCGCTTTGCTGATGACCTTCATCGGATTAAAAATGATCCTTCAACACAAAAACAATCACAATGGTGGGGAGAAGGTTCGTTTACGCAACGCAACCACATGGAGAGATTTGACGTGGAGCCAGATTCTCCTGCTACTATTTTTTGGAGGTGTTGTCGGTGTATTATCAGGAACTTTTGGTATTGGAGGGGGCTTTTTCTTTGTTCCCACACTAGATTTTATTCTTAAAATCCCTATCGAACAGGCAACGGCAACATCCTTGGTAGGAATCTTTTTGATCGCAGTTTCGGGAGTCGTTTTAAATCTGGATTTGTTCTCTTCCGGAGAAACCATTCTTGCCGCGCAATTTTTCATCGGCTCGGCGTGTGGAATGACGATCGGTTCCTTCACCAAGGAGCTGCTTTCGGCAAAGACCCTGGAAGTGACCTTTGGCGCTTTCGTTCTGGCTCTTGCAGCCTTCGTTCTCTACAGCAACCTCTCCTAACCGAAAATAATCAGTCGCCCTGCGGGCTCTAGGTATATGAAATCATTACCTACGGTTCCTCGCGGGCTCGTCACCGTAGGCTACATAAGAGACGCCCAAAGGGCTTAGCG
>CAMFKA010000047.1 GCA_945957185.1 uncultured Chlamydiaceae bacterium
ATCTAGATGTCCTAAAGCGTTTAATACATCGATGCCGGAGTATTGAGAAGGGTCTTCATCTTCCGGAAAGAGCAGTTGGCCAATAGTTTCAAATGGAGAGTTCCAGCGGTACGCCTGGAAGGTGTTTGCAAAAACAGAAAATTCGATGCGGTGTAGGGGGGCATCGGGAGAGTAAAGCGAACCTGAATGTTTATCGAGAACTTGGACATCGCTAAGCTCTTCTAGGTCTTGTTCGGACCAGAAAATCTTTTGCAACGGTGCAGCTAAATCCAGAAATTGCGATAGGCTTCCAAACTGTGGTGTGGGCTCGCCACAAATTGACACAAGATTGGCGTAACGATCTTCTAGCGCTAGCAAATCATCAAAAATGATGAGTGTATTTTCTCCCAAATACTCCAATATTGTAGAGAGCTTTCCTCCCTCGCGACTGAATTCAAGCTCATTGCCGGGAGGAATTTCTACTGACTGTTCTTTTCTTATCGACTTTTGGCTGATAGGATCGTAAACACGAATCGATTCGATTTCATCGTCCCAAAACTCGATCCTGTAGGGATCGGGGGAGGAAACGGGATAGATGTCGACAATACCACCACGAACCGCGTACTCCCCTTTGTCTCCGGCAATCGCGGCTTTCGTGTATCCCAATTCACGCAACTCTTCAAGAAGTTGATCGAAGGGGTGTTTATCTCCAACCTGTAGTTTTTTATAGAGTTTGCGGAACTTTTCCGGAGGGATCACTTTCTGTAAGCACGCCTGCAGATTAGTCATGATCAGAAGAGGTTCGGATGATTCTGTGATCTCTCTTAACGTTTTGTAGCGGTCTCCCACGACATCGGGGCTGGGGGCTAAGTTTTCTGTTGGAAGGGTCTCCCAAGAGGGAAAATCGACGACTTTTCGAGTTGTAAAAGGGGAGAAGTCATTGAAGAGGCGCACCTCTTCGAGACTCCCCCCTGTAAGGATGAGGACATGTTTATCTGTGGCGTGCGACGCAAGAGCTGCAGTAAGAGCCTTTGTCGCATTCCACAATCCCGAAACAGCTATAGATTTACCCTCTTTAGCCGCTCGAGTATATTTTTGCAGTTGTTCACTGCTAGTGATTTTGTCCCCAATCATGACGCATATTGTTGAAACAACTCTTTGGATTTATTCAACGCTTCTTTGATCTTTTGTGGAGCTTTGCCGCCCGCTTGTGCGCTGTTGGCTTTTCCTCCGCCACTGCCCTCGACAATTGGAGCGATCCCTTTAATGACATCTAAAGCGAAATCACCGCGTCCGATGAGGTGGCACTTGTCAGCGCCAATGGGCGTTGCTAGGATGATCAATCCTGTAGGAAATTGAGTAAAGAGCTCTTCTGCGCAGTTACGTAGATCTTCCGCAGAGAGAGAGACCTCCGCAGCAATTAACGGACGCGTCCCTACCGTTTCAGCTTTTGACGAAAGCGCTTTTACGGTGTTTGCCACTTCGTTTTTGCGGATCTCTTTAATGTCATTGGTCAGCTTTTTGTTCTCTTCCAACAGCTTTTCGATTCTTTCACCAATTTTGCCGACAGGAGTTTTGAGAAGTTTTGCTAGCTGTTCGAGTTGATCTTCTGTTTCTCTAACAGCACGTAAAGCCTCTGTAGAAGTGACCGCTTCGATACGGCGCACGCCTGCAGCGATGCTGCTCTCTTTTGAAATCTTGAAAAAACCTAATGTCCCTAACGCACCAGTGTGAGTGCCCCCACAAAGTTCCATCGAATACTCCCCGATGTTGACAAGACGGACGATGGAACCGTATTTTTCCCCGAAAAATTGCTTAATTTCAGGGCGTTTTTGCACATCTTGATACGGAATTTCGCTCGATTGAACAAGGGTGTTATGACTGATTTTTTCGTTGATTAGGTCTTCAATCTGTCGGATCTCTTCCGGAGTCACGGATTTATGGTGGCTAAAGTCGAAGCGCAAGCGTCCCGGTTCCACAACAGAACCCGCTTGTTTCACGTGTTCCCCTAACACTTCATGCAGCGCCCAGTGGAGCAAATGCGTAGCCGTATGGTGGTTGGCGATCTGTTGACGACGGTTTTCGTCCACTTCAGCAGTGACAATATCACCGACACGGACAGTACCGTAGGTGACGGAGCCGTGATGAGCAGAAATTCCTTTATAGGGAGATGCTGTATTGGCAACCTGGAAGCTGTTGATACCATTGGAAAGCGTTCCTGTGTCACCCACTTGCCCTCCCATCTCAGCATAGAATGGGGTTTTGGATAGAGTGATCATCCCCTCTTCCCCTTCATGCAGCTCTTGGACAGGAGCGCCTTCTTTCCAAATTCCAGTGATTTTTGCATTGCCTTTCAAGGAGTCGTAACCGATGAATTCCGTAGGACCGTGCTCATTCAGGTATTCGGCAAAGACGTTTTCTTCCGCGATTTGATGCACAACTTTTTGGGAGCTGCGAGAACGCTCTTTTGCTTCTTGTTCCAGAGTCTGGAAGCGATCGATGTCGACGGCGAGGCTGGCATCTTTTGCCAACAGCTGGATCTCTTCGAGAGGGAATCCATAAGTGTCTTTTAATTTAAAGGCATCGTCACCTGAAATCACTTTTTGGTGGCTAGCGGAACGCTCCATAATCTGATTCAGCATGTTTCCGCCTCTTCGGAGAGTGCGGATAAAGGCCTCTTCTTCGAGAGTGAGAATTTCCATAATCGGTTGTTGAGCTTTGATCAGTTCGGGATAGTCGTCGCCCATCTCTTGGATAAGTCTTGGAAGCACCAACGCCAGGAATGGAGTATCCATTCCGAGTTGTCTTCCGTATCTCACAGCACGACGAAGGATTTTTCTTAGGACATAGCCTCTGTCAAGGTTGCTAGGACGCACACCATCGGCGATAGCGAATGCTAGGCAGCGGAGATGGTCGGCGATAACGCGAAAAGCAGGAGATTTGACCGGATCCAGCAAGTCGTATTTGACACCTGAAACTTCTTCTACTCGGTTAATTAAGCTGCGAAGAATATCTGTTTCGAAGACAGTATCCACGCCCATTTTTAGACTTAATACGCGCTCGAGGCCTGCGCCGGTGTCGATAGAAGGTTTTGGAAGCGGGTGTGCAACTCCCGAAGCGTCTTTGTTGTATTGCATGAAGACGAGGTTCCAGAATTCAAGGAAGCGCTCTCCGTCCGGGTCTTCGGAAGGTTTTGTGCCGCTACCGTATTGGCCGCCGCGGTCGTAAAGCAATTCGGAGCAGGGGCCGCAAGGACCTGTCTCTCCCATTGCCCAAAAATTCTCTTTTTCTCCGAAACGGGTGATCCGTTCTGCAGGGACGTATTGAGTCCACAGCTCAAAAGCTTCATCGTCATCGCGAAAGACGGTGGGCCAGATGCGATCGGGATCGAAACCGTAGACTTGTGTAGAAACTTCCCAAGCAAATTGGATCGCTTCTTTTTTGAAGTAATCGCCAAAGGAGAAATTACCGAGCATTTCAAAGAAAGTGAGGTGGCGAGAGGTGTGACCGACGTTGTCTAGATCATTATGTTTTCCACCGACTCTGACGCATTTTTGACTTGTTGCTGCGCGTGTGTAGTCGCGAGTGGATCTTCCTAAAAAGACGTCTTTGAATTGGTTCATTCCGGCATTTGTAAATAGCAGTGTCGGGTCATCGTGCGGAACGACAGCGGAAGATGGAATAATGGAATGTTGATGATTTTTATAATAATCTAAAAATTTACGACGTATCTCTCTAGTGAACATAATTTACCTTGGGTATAGAAGAATTATCGTCGGGAAGCGAGTTTCAAATCAAGTAATAAATAATGCATTTTCCCCAGTTGCGGAGTAGTAACTTTACCCTTGCCTAAAAGGGACAAGGGACATAAACGACGAAAAGGACGTAAAGGACTAAGGACAAGGGACGGATGGACATTAATGACGAGCATTCATAAATACAGTCCTTTATGTCGTTTGTCCTTGGTCCTTTACGTCCTTTTCGTCGTTTATGTCCCTTGTCCCTTTTAGGCAAGGGTGAGGTTACTACCCCGGCATCTAGGATGAACTTGGGAGAGGCCTAAACGAAACGTGATGCGCAGTTTTAAACTGCAGCGTAATCCACCCTTCCACTTCCGGTTCTCTTTCTTCTTTTGTCGTGATCTCCGTCCGTTCAATCGTCGTTAAAATCATTTCTGTAAGCTCTTCAAGAGCTAGGTATCGCCCGGGACAGTGGTGCGCTCCGTTTCCAAATGGGAACCATTTTCGGTAGGCTCCGGGTTTGTAAAGAATACCCGGTGCTGTTTCTATCACTTTTTGTGCTGTGGGAATAAATCGCGGAGAAAGGACGCTACCGCCGGGAATCACAACCGTTCGGATCTGTGTTTCCCCTTCCATGCGAAGGTCGAGGCTAAGCGATTTATCATTTTTCAATTTTCTTCCAGCAACGTAAGCGGGAGGAAATTTCGCGAAGATGTAGTTAAGTGCGTAGTCCAAACCTTTTCTGCCCTCTTCGCGGCTTATTTTCAACAGGTCCCTAATGTGGGATTGCTCTCCCGGTCTTAACGCATAGTAAAGGTAAAGATTTCCCAGGAAAAAACCTGTCGTTTCTTGTCCGGCAAAGAAAATTAAAAACGCTAAAGATTCTTTTTGTATATCTGTGAGTGGCTCTTCGCCCTCTAAAACACTAAACAAAGGAACATCCGGATCGTTAAGAAGCGGGACTATCGCTTCTCTAATGACTTTGAGCGCTGCGTCATATCTTTCTTGCTCTTCCGGAGTTACTTGATTTTTCTTAACGATGCGATAAATCAAAAACCAATTGACGGTCCGCACCGCTTGGCTTAATTCGCTGTTGCCCACTCTTTCACCTAGCAGCAGCCTTGTAATCACTCCGCAAGGAAATTCGCCGGCATCATAAATATTGAAACTCCCTGTGGATTCGCTTCGATGAATCCATCTATCCAACGTGGCGTTTGCTTCTTCGCGGATTGTTTCGCGGTAATTTTTTACCGCTTGCGTAGTCATGAGCCGCGATACTCTCTCTCTATAGAATTTTGACAATTCTTGCGAGCAGGTAAACATCAAATCATTTTTTTGAAACTCGTGTCCAAAAGTTTCTTTTAGTGTCGTCAACATCAATCCGGCTGTAATGGAATATCCTAAGAGAGAATCAGGGTTGTCATCGCCTCTAAAATGTTTCAGAACTTCTGCCACGATGACAGGGTCATGGAGGTGATAGATCGTTCCGATGACTGTAGGAAAGGTCTTAATAACGGACCATTCGGGAGAATCTGAATGCATCCAATCATCGAATCTTTGAATTGGTGCAGGCTGATACCATTGAAGACCGTCGGAAACATAAAATTTTAATTTTAAAGAACAGATCGCCATGACGGTTTTTGCTACGGGAGCTGAAAGGGTTCTACAGAAGCAATCTAGCCATGGGTGACGCGGAGCGTCGAGAATGGGATCTGATTCACGCAATCTTGCATAGGTGACGGAAGACATACGGAGCTCCTTTGTTTAGAGAATGAACCCTAATCCAAAAGAACATTTGTTAAAATAATTTATTTAGTTCGAATTGAATTAAACAGCGTGATGACCGCAGCTGCTGTTCCAATCGTTGAACAAGCTGTAACAATACCCAACGGCAACAGAAGTGTACTGAAAGAATAACCGGCTAAATTCAATCCAACCAAACAAAGAGCGCCCGTCATAAAGAGACTGGTAAATATTTTTGCGGCTCCTTTTGCTACTTTACAGCAATCTAGACGACGAATCACGGTCCATGCATCTTTAGATGTGCTGCGAACGCTAAAAAGGGCAATGCCTACTATGCTGCCAGCTACCGCGCCTGCAAGAATCGGCAACGTTGAAACAGTTAGGCCGCACGCGATGAATGAAACATTCGCTCCTAGCACGGCATTCAACAGGATCGATCCAACAATTTTTTGAATTTTGACATGCTTAGGGTCAGACACATTAACGTTTAATGTCAGGACTTTTCCTGTTTGGGAGCGACCACAACTCGCAATACAATTAATCATAAAAACCATCTTTTACATCCAGAATGTAATAATTTATCATAAATTTATTAATTTTGCAATTGTTAAACAACAAAACAATTGAATGTCAGGCGCGGCTTTGTAGAACAAGTCGATAAACAAATAAATTTGGAGTGCGTGCGACTCGTCGCCGCTTTCCTTTGCATCGACTTGTCGATGCGCTTCCTCCCATGAGTATAAGCGACTTAAATCGTTTTTTTGAAGGATCGGGTTGCAAAGACAATGATACAAAGCCCCATAAAGGCCAAAAGAAGCATCTGTGGCCACAAGATTTCGAGTCCAACCCCTTTCAAAAACACGCCACGAATAATGATCAAAAAGTACCGCAAGGGATTGATGTATGTTAACCATTGAATGACCATGGGCATGTTTGCGATGGGAAAAATGAATCCTGAGAGCATCACGCAGGGGAAATAAAACAGAAAAGCGCTCATCATCGCTTGTTGCTGCGTTTGGCACATGGTGGAGATCATGAGTCCCGCCCCCAATACCGTCATCAAATAAAAGGAGATCCCTGTAAATAGCACTGCAATTTGCCCTCTCATAGGCACTTCAAACCAAAATACTGCCAGCAAAAAGATGAGGGTGACGTCGAAAAATCCTATCAATATGAAAGGCACCGTCTTTCCGAGAATAAATTCAGAGCGGCGTATAGGAGTCACCATCACTTGCTCCATCGTTCCGATCTCTTTTTCTCGCACTATCGCCATGCTTGTCAATGTCAGCGTCAATAGTGTTATCACCGTCGATAAAATCCCCGGCACGTAGTAGTTGCGGCTTTCCAGATTTTCATTGAACCATGCGCGGCTGTCTAAGCGAACTGAAGGTAAAGCGTTGTCCAAAGGGTGATATGTGGTGTGTTGTGCGAGAACTTGATCGTTAGATTCCTGCACAACAATTCTGCTCATATAGTTTTGAACGATATTCGCCATGTTTGAATCTGTTCCGTCGATGATTCCTTGCACGCTTACAGGAACCCCTGATTTGAGATCTTGCTGGAAGCCGCGGGGGATATGGAGAATTGCTGACGCTTTCCCTTTGTTCATTAGTTCTCTGACTTGATCGTCGTGGGTGATGTAATAATCGAAATCAAAATATCCCGAATGCCCGAAGGAATCCAAAAATGCGCGGCTTTGAACTGATTTGTCTTCGTCATAAACCGCTGTGGAGATGTGATTGACATCTGTGGTGACGGCATAACCGAAGACTAAAGTCTGCAATATCGGAATCAGTAGCACCATCATCCGCATTTTGGGGTCTCTGATTAGCAGTATAAACTCTTTCACCAGCATGGCGTGGATTCGTTCGAACATCGATCACTCCAAATTCTTTTTAAATTTACGTATCGATAGGGCTAGCATGATCGCCGAAAATACTGTGAGTAACATGGTCTCAAACGCAAGAACGGTAAAGCCGACCCCTTTGAGGTAGATGGAGCGAAGTAAAAAGATAAAATAGCGCGCCGGAACGAGATAACTGATGAGTTGGATGACGTAAGGCATATTGACGATAGGGCTCATAAATCCGGACAGCAAAAATGAGGGGAGAAATGTGGAGACCATCGCCATTTGACTAGAAGCGAGTTGTGTTCTGCATGCGGTGCTGATCCAAATGCCAAGCGCGAGGGCACCGGTAAGGAAGATAACACCCATTCCAAAAAGCAAAAATGGGTTTCCACGCATAGGAACATCGAAAATGAATTCGCCCATAAGGACAATAATAGCCATATCGAACATTCCGATGACGAAATAGGGAAACAATTTTCCTAAAATGAGTTCTGGAACCTTTATTGGAGTCGAAATCAATTGCTCCATCGTTCCTTGCTCCCACTCTCTGGAAATTGTGGAAGAGGTCAACACAGCGGCGATGACCATCATGATCACTGCGATCAATCCGGGCACGATGCTATTTTTGGATTCTACATCATCATTAAACCAGATGCGTGAAAGGAAATTGATGGGGATCGGAACGGTCTTTAGCCCTAGTTTTTGACGAGCTTCCACTTTGAGATGGCGTGAAAATTGAGTGACAATAGTTTCGACATATCCGAGAGCTATTGTAGCGGTGTTGGAGTCGGAGCCATCGACAATTACTTGTACAGAGGCTTCTTTCCCTTTTTTAACTTCTCTTGTGAAATCGTAGGGGATAATGACGGCGACGATAGCTCTATTTTTATCGATAGCCTCTTCCAAATCGCGGTAATTGTCGACCTCCGGGAGTAGCTGGAAGTAGATTGATCCTTGAAATTTGCTGATTAATTCTCGGCTTAACGGGGTGTTATTTTGATCCCATATGATAGTAGGGACGTGGTCAACGTCGAGCTTTAGGGCAAATCCGAACAATACCAGCATGAATGCGGGAATAGCGATAGCGAGGATGAGTGTTCTCCAATCCCTTAGGATGTGGATCCCTTCTTTCTTTGCTATGGCGATCATCCGGTAGAGCTTCATCCTGAATACTCCTTCTGATTGCCATCGAGAGCGTCTCGCTTTTCGATTAACGACACGAAAACATCTTCTAGAGAGCTATATGACCCTTCTTCTTTTAGCTGTTCCGGAGTCCCTCTGGCGATAATTTCTCCGCGATAGATCAAAGCGAGGTAATCGAGGTATTCGGCCTCATCCATATAGTGTGTCGTTACAAATATTGTTGTGCCTTGCTCTGCGAGGGTGCCGATCAGGTGCCAAAAGGCTCTTCGGCTGACAGGATCGACCCCTGAGGTAGGTTCATCTAAAAATAGGATGGGAGGATTGTGCAACACTGCGCAGCCGAGGGCTAGGCGTTGCTTCCATCCTCCGGAAAGTGTGGACGTCCGCGCATTGCGGAGGTCATTGAGCTCGGCCATATCTAAGACCCATTGTTTGCGCTCTTCTTTTTTGTCTTGAGGAACTTGGTAGATGCCGCTATAGAAATTGATGTTTTCTTCTACGGTGAGGTCTTCGTATAGCGAAAATTTTTGACTCATGTAGCCGATGTGGGATTTGATCTCTTCGGATTGGGTGTAGAGGTTATATCCTCCGACATACCCTTCTCCGCTGGTGGGGCGCAAAATTCCGCACATCATCCGAATCGTTGTTGATTTCCCTGCTCCATTTGGTCCTAAAAACCCGTAAATATGCCCTTTAGGGACGTTGAAACTGATTTTATTGACGGCGACAAAATCTCCGAATTTTTTTTCTAAATTTTCCATTTGGACAGCGAATTCGGGATTGAGATTCATGAGGCCCCCTGATTGGACATGAGGGAGATGAAGACGTCTTCGAGTGTGGGTGTGGCGACATTAATTTCAAAAAGATGAATTCCGCGCTCTTTCATTAGTATGCGAATTTGTTTTTCGGCTTCTGTGGGATTTTCGACTGAAATGTGAAGTTTGCCTCCAAACAAACGGATTGCCTGGTCTCCGAATATTTTGCGTAACGGTTCTATAGCCACTCTTGAATCTGCGATTTTCACTTCCAAAATTGTGAACTTTTGTAACTTTTTTAATTCGTCAGGGGTGCCGGTGGCGATGATTTTCCCTTTATTGATCATGGCGACTCTTCCGCACCGTTCGGCCTCGTCGAGGTAGCTTGTGGATAGAAATATGGTGGTATGTTGTTTGTTTAAGGAATTCAGAATTCGCCAAAAATCTCTTCTCGATACGGGGTCGACACCGTTGGTGGGTTCGTCGAGGAACAACACCTTGGGCGTGTGGATCAATGCGCATGCTAACCCTAGTTTCTGCTTCATTCCTCCGGATAGATTCGCGGCAAGGCGATGTTTGAAGGGGGTTAGATTGCTGAATCCTAAGAGTTGATCGAGCTTTGCTTCCCTTTCAGAGCCTCTGACATCGTATAGATCGGCATAGAAAAGAATGTTCTCCAGTACGGTAAGGTCGTTGTAGAGACCGAATCTTTGACTCATGTAGCCGATTTGTTCTTTTACTTCTTCTCCGGATTGCACTGTGTGGAAGCCGTCAACCCAGGCGTCTCCGGATGTAGGAGTCAAAATACTCGTCAACAAGCGTATAAGCGTTGTTTTTCCTGCTCCATCGGGTCCTACAAGACCAAAAATTTCTCCCGGATGAATCGATAGCGAAACGCCATCGACGGCGTGAACTGTTCCGAACGATTTTTTCAGCTCTACCGTTTTAATGGATTCCATAAACTAAGATTTCAGCTGGATGCGGCCGTCTGCCGGCATTCCTGGTTTGAGTTCTAGTTGAGGATTGAAGACCGTGACTTTGATTCTGTAGACCAGTTTTACACGTTCTTTTTGTGTCTGGACGTTTTTAGGAGTGAATTCGGCTTCATTGGAGATGAACGTGATCCGCCCTTCGTACTCCTTTCCAGGATAGCTGTCGGTGGTGATGATCACCTTTTGTGATAGGTTGATTTTTCCAAGATCTGACTCGTCTATGTAGGCACGAAGCCAGATGTCTTCTAGATTCCCCGCTGTGACGACGGGCGTTCCTGCAGCCACAACTTCGCCGGGCTCGATGTTTTTGCTTAACACCCAGCCACTGACAGGGGATTTAAGATAGGCGTAGCTGATGTTTGTTTCGGCGAGAGCTAACGCTTCGATAGCTTGCTTGACGCGGTCTTCTGCTTGGGCAATTTTCTCGTATCGTGTGCCGTTTTTTAGCAGGGCAAAATATTCTAAAGCCTCCGCATAGCGCGCTTCTGAAGATTGAAAGGATGCTAGGCTTGCATCGAACTCTTTTTGAGAGATCACATCTCTCTCGAGCAATTGCTTTTGCCTTGCAAAATCGGCACGTAATTTTTCTAAATCGGCGAGTGTTTGGTCGACCTTAGCGGCGGCTTGTGCGATCTCTTCGGGGAGGTAGCCGTTTTTGAGTTCCAAAAGCGCGTTTTCAGCAGCTTCGAGTTCGGCTTTTTTTTCTGCGGACTGCAGCTGTAAGTCTCTGAGTTCCAAAAGCGCGACGAGTTGATCTTTTGAAATCGTATCCCCTTCATCTACATACCGTTCCACCATACGACCAGGAATTTTGAAACTGAGATCAACCTCAGTAATTTCCATATTTCCCGAAACAAAAATAGTATTGGGGTCTTTGCCGTGATTACTGATAGCGACGATTGCGGCTAGAACTGTCAAAATTGCAAGTGCGAGCGACACTGCAAGCTTCTTTTGCATAAAAACCTCGGATACAACCTCAAATTAGTAGATTTGAAAAAAGAAGTCGAATGATATTGATCACGAGTCGCAATCAGAAGTTAAAAGTCCTTGCGCCCAGATGAATGTTGTCATGGAGGATTGATAGTTGTGGAAGGAATCGACAAATGTAGCCTGCGCTTGAAGTAATGCTGTCTGAGCATCTAGTAAATCTGTAATTGTCGCCGATCCAACTGCATACCGCTCTTTTGTGAGGCGCATGCTTTCTTCCGCATCGGCTACTTGAGCTTTAGCCCTGTCTCTTATACACATCTCCGAGCCCACGAGACCGGAGCCTATCTC
>CAMFKA010000048.1 GCA_945957185.1 uncultured Chlamydiaceae bacterium
TTGAGAGTTTTGGAGAAATATCTATCCGAAATACAAGAAAATGAAGAGTTTATGAAGTCATTGAATCAAAGCTAAGAGGATGCGTTTTTGACCATCACAAGGATGTTTTGGTCATTTTCTCTTTTGTAGTCCACTTCATCCATGATTTTCAAAATAAAGAAGACACCATAGCCTCCCACTGAACGTGCTTCGATGGGAGCTTCTTCGTCGTGGTGTTTGGCGTTATCGAGAGGATTGAAAGGGATGCCGTCATCTTGCAAGATGAGTTTTAATCCTTTTTTTCCCGTCTGTTCGCAGGTGATACTGATGGTGCCGGGATTAATGGGGTAGCCGTAGCTAATGATGTTAACAAGAGCCTCTTCGGCTGCTAGTTCGATCTTTGAAATTTCGATATCGTCGAATCCCATCTCCTCCGCTTGATTGCGAATGAAAAGGAGCATTTCATACAGACCATCGAGTTGTGCAGCGAAGGTACGGATCATATTACTCTACTGGTTATCTATTCTACAGCTACCAGCTATCGGACAGATAATCAACTATTTTTTTTGAAATGATAGCGTTTATTGGGGTGATAACAGTGTCTCTTGCAGCATCGATTTCGGAAAGCTGTCCCAAGGAGAAAATGTTAACACCGTAGTTGGTTGTGTGGTTTTCGGGATCAAAATTTCGTGTGGTGTAGTAATCGTGGTCGAAGTCTTGATTTGCGGTGATGATAACTTTGGGGAGAACGACCTCTCCGCATCGGTTTTCTACGGCGACTTCGAGGTTAACAGTGAGACGAGTTTCGCAAGGGATGAGTCGTTTACGAATCGCTCCCCTCTTTTTGCGGTCGTAGCGGTAACCGACGTTATCGTCGTCGATATCGAGGATTTTGACACGTAGGATTAGGTCACCGTTTGATTGGGAGTAGGGGATGGGAGAGGAGATAGAAAGTTCGCGAGCGATGGCGGAAGTTAGGGATCCATCTTCATCGCCCTCAACGAAAGGGACGGTGATAGAGGAGTATTGGGATTGAAGGAACGAGTCTTCCCCCCGATAGCCGCAACTAGAAAGTGCGCAGAGAGCAAATGCCGTCAGCGCAAATAAAACGATTTGTTTCACTCTTCCGTATCTTTGTTAAAAGTCTCTTCCGGAATATCGCTTCCTTCGCTTTTATCTTGGGTCTCTTCTTGTGTGTCAAAAGGAGCTGCATCCGGTTCATAAAAGTTTTTAGGGATAACGGTTTCGTAGTCGAAAGGGCAAATGAACATGAGACGATCGACGGCTGTTTGTGCGACCCCGGTTGTGGGGAATCTGGCGATGGCGTTTTGGTAGTAAATGATAGCAGCGCGGCGTTTACAAGTTCTTTCATAGAACATGCCGATATCATAAAGACCCTTTGCGTACACCTCTTTGATGCAGACGACTAAATCTTCCATCTCTTTAACACGCTCTTCTTTTGGAAATGCTCGGATAAAACGTTGTGCATTGATTTCTGCGAGGGCTAAAAGGTCGGGATTTTGAAATTCGTAAAGCGCTTGTTCGAGGTATACGTGGTTGATAAGGATGTAGCATTCGGGAGTGAGTTCGTTTTTAGGGAATCGTCTGATAAGGCTCTGAAACGCATCTACAGCACCCTTAAAGTCGCGGTCTTCCCACAAAAGCCACCCTTTCGAGTAGAGGGAGCGTACGGCCAGATCGTGACTTGGAAGTGAGGAGATCACTTCATCATAAATTTTGACAGCCAAGTCGCGTCCGCAAGCCCATTTAGGAAGTCTTTTACTTCCTAAATAGCGACGACGGGATCCGCAGCGGAACTTTTCGGCAACGTTATATTTGTAATCGAAAGCGAGTTCAAAATAGCGCGGGTTGTTATCTGAAGCTAGGTAGGAGTCAAGCGTGGCATTTGCGATATCGAGTTCGTCTAGATTAAAGTAGCAGACCCCTAGGTAGAAGAGGGCGTCAGAAGCTAGTGGGCAGTTGCTATAAGCGTCGGAAACGATGTAGAAATGTCGATGAGCCTCTTTCCAATGGCAATCGTTGTATGCTGTGCACCCGGCAGAGTAATGATCGACATAGGACATTGTGGGAGCGTATTTTTCAGAGACAAGCGAGCCGTCACGGATGACGTATTTTGCCTCTAGAGGGGCTATCGCGCAGGTCATCGCAGCGGAAAGCGTTAAAATTGATCTTAGTAGAACTTTCATAGTCACCTCGGTATCGTGATAGGGAAGTGTAAATCATTCGTTAGAAATTTACCAGCATTAGTTAAGGCTACTGAGAAAATTGCGGAACCCCTGGGTTCTGCGAACATTTTCGAGCCAAAAGTCTTCCAAAAGCGTCTCCATAGGAGGAAGAGATCCCGCGGCTTTGGATTTTTCGAGATAGAATACTGATTGATCCAGCTGTTCGGTTAGGCTGTAGAGGCAGGCGAGGTTGTAGTAGGAGATGGGAGAGCCTAAAAATGCAGCTTGGAGGAGTTTTGGTTCCGCCAATTCAAGCCATTCGCGCGACTTTTCGGGCATGCACTCTTCTGCAACTAGATCTGCAGCGTGCATGCACATGACGCCCCATTCGTTCCACACAAAATCTTCTTCGTCGTTTTCGGAGATCGCATTTAAAAATTGTTCCTGCGCCTTGTAGAAAAGATCGAGATCTCCCATGATATCTGCAAGGTGTGTCAACGTGATCGCCAGGTTAAAGCGCGCATTGTGATAGTGGGGATCGAGTTGAAGAGCGCGGGTAAGCATGTGGATGGCTTTTTCGTAGTAATCTTGATCGGAGTAGTATTCACCGAGGAAATCGAGGGCGCAGCCGTAGTTATAAAGCCAGTCGGGTTGTAGATCTTGCTCTTCGTAGCCCGCTTGTTGGCTTGTTTTCATGACATTTTCGAACTTGACTAGCGAAGCTTCGATGTAGTGTTTGTCGCCGGTGCGTTCGCCTAGCTTCATCAATGCCACTCCCCAGTCGTTCCACAGTTGTGGCCACCCTTTGGGATTGATCTCAATGGCGTGACTGAAAGCGCGGAGAGATTTATCAATCTCTGAGTGGCTCTCTTCGAAAGCAAATAGTTCGAGGTGTGACATGGCGATCGCGTGCCAGAAGAGAGGGTCTTTGGGGTCGAGCTCTACTGCGCGATTGAGTTTATCGAGAGATTTTCTATGGAAAACCGCATCGTCGAAATAGCGACCGAAGCTATTGAGGCATAGGCCATAGATGTACCAGGCGCGAGCATCTTCGGCAGATTCTTTTAGAGAAGCGATGATTTTTTCTTCGGCCAATTTTAGCATTTGAAGAGATTCGTCTTTTCCGGAAGAGATCAAGAGGGCATCGGCCCAAAGGATATTGAGTTTTGGGTGTTTGGGATTGATTTCGGAAGCCTTTTCAAATTTAGAGATCCCTTTTTCTACCAACTCGTAGCTGCCGCGGATTTTTCCTAATGCAACAAGAAGGGCGCCCCATTTGACCCAAAGTTGATCGTGGTTTTCGATCAATTTAGAAGCGTTTTCGTAAGCTTCTAAAGCGCATTCGGCGTGGTCATCTTCCATTGAAACGTCAAAGAAGTAGTGGAAAACGTAAGCCAAGCTAAGCCAGGTGCCGCCCACTTCTTTATTGATTTGAAGGGAGCGTTGGTAGCATTCGATTGCTTCCATGATGTAGTCTGTGTTGGCGAGGAGGAAAGCGATTTCTGCACAGGCGTCGCCGAACTCTCTCCAAAATTCCCAGCCGTGTTCGCCGCTTTGAACGCTTTTGCGGTAATAATCGATCGCTTGGGAGTATTCGAATGCCTCGCCGCTAAGTTTTCCAAGGGAGTGCCAAATGTTAGCATAGCCCCAGTAGAGTTGAGCATAAAAATCGACACCGACATTGCCGTTAACGATCAGTTTTTCGGCTATTTGAAGTTTTTCGATCGAGAAGCGAAGAGCATCTTCATCGGTTTCATTACCCGGAAAGCGGTAGTTCGCCATTCCCAATTGGAGGTGGGGTTCGGCCCATTCCGGTTCTAGGGAGACAGCCTCTTCGATAATTTTAATCACTTTAGTCAACAAATCGATGTCGTCGCTGTTGATGAGGCAGAATCTCGCGATTTGCTGACGTATTAAAGCGGAGTCGGGGACGATGGACATGCTGTGTTCGAAGCTTTTCCAGCTGTTGTCGTGATCGGTAAAAAAGAGGCGTTCCCCGTTTTTCATAAATACGAGTGCTAGAGAAAACCTATCGTTGAAGTCCCATTTCCCCCAGCTAGCGGGATCGTGGTAATCAGTCAGGCGATCAAAGTCTTCTTTCTCAAGGATTTTGAACAATTTCTTTTGTATTGGACTTTGTTTTTCCATTGCACAACTCTTTAATTACCGGAAATTGCTATTGTACACCATTTCTTAATTACTGGTTACAATTTTTCGATCGCCTCTACAATTTTCTCTACACCCTCAATCGGGGGTTGGCACACTCCGTCACTGCAAATGTAAAGGGTTGTCCGATCGAGTATCGGCTGCTTATCTCCGCTAAAGGGGACTAAAGTTTCGAGTTGATGGTCGTTGGGGTCGATCCAAACGACAGAAACGAAGGGGATATAGCGACTGTAAATCTTTTTTCTAATCTCGTGTAGGTGCTCTTTTTCTGAATTGAGAGCCACATAAAGCACAGGAGTTTTCAGTCGGGAAAACCGTTGAAAATTGATCATATGGTAGCAGTAGCCGGGAGGGTATTGCGTCATTAGTTCGTTGACGGCGCAAAGAACGTCTTCCGCATCTTCGATGTACGATTCTTCTCCGGTAATTTGATAAATGCGGATTAAATTTTCGGTCTGTATCGCGTTACCGGAAGGCTCTGCGCCGTCAGAAAACTGGGTTTTGCGCAAGATCACGTGTTTGTCGAGGCCGTCGGTCTGGAAATAGGCGCCTTCGTCGACTTTAAAATAGTCACGGAGAACCTTGTTGAGATCGATAGCCGCCTTTAGCCATAGCGGTGTCCCTGTCGTTGAAAATAGTGTGAGGAGCCCTTTGATCAAGAAGGCGTAGTCGTCGAGACCTGCGTTATAGAGAGCTTGATTATCGCGCCAGCGGTGAAGGAGGCGTCCATCCACAACCATATTTTTCAAGATAAAATATGCCGCCTTTTCTGCTGCGAGGAGGTACTTTGGATCGTCTTGAACCGCGCCGAATAATGCCATCGCATGAATTGTCAATCCGTTCCAAGAGGTGAGGATTTTATCATCTTTGTGGGGACTTTCGCGCCGTTCTCGTTGTTTAAAAAGGAGTGATTTACAATCTTCAAGCACGCCGATAAGCTCTTCTTGAGGGATCAAATGGTGTTTTGCAAAATCGGCGACCGATTCTTTTTGATACAAAATGTTGCGCCCCTCAAAGTTGCCCTCCGGTTCTACCGAATAAAAAGAGCAAAACAGCTGCGCACGTTCTCCCAATATATTTTGGAGTTCCTCGTAGGTCCAAGTGTAGTAGTACCCCTCCTCCCCTTCTGAGTCTGCGTCTTCGGAAGAGTAGAATCCTCCGTCAGGATGAGTAAGCTGGCGCAAAATATAGTCTAAAGCATCGCGGGTAACATCGTAATACAGTTGTTTACCCGTCAATTCCCATGCATAGAAATAGCTGGTAGCGATGATGGCGTTATCGTAAAGCATTTTTTCGAAGTGTGGAGCGAACCATCTTTCATCGACGCTGTATCTGGAAAATCCTCCCCCCAGGTGATCGTGGATGCCTCCGCGGGCCATCATCTCAAGAGACCGTTCCACAAAAAAGAGAGACCGTGTCTCATTGCGAAGGACATAATCGTTTAAAAGGAAGTCGTAATGGTAAGTGAGAGGAAATTTAGGAGCTTTATCGATTCCTCCGTAGGTGGAGTCTCCCATTTTTAATAAAAAGTCGCTGGTTTCGGAAAGGAGAGATTCATTCGGAAGTTCTTCTCCATAGGAGTGTACCGCTTGAGCAAAAAATTGAAGGATATTATCCGCTTGTTCGGTGATGTGTTCCCTCTCTTCGCTATCCCAAAGCTCTTGGATTTTGTGAATTAAACCTGTCAGTCCCAGCATGCCATTGCGGTCGTGTGGAGGCATATAAGTGGAAGCGTAAATGGGAATGAGCGTAGGAGTAAGGATCAGGTTAAGCGGCCACCCCGCAGCGCTAGACATCATCCCTTGAGCGAACTCCATGTAGAGCGAGTCGATTTCGGGGAGCTCTTCTCGATCGATTTTTATGTTGATAAAAGTTTGATTGAGAAGCTCGGCAACATCGACATCTTGGAAAGATTCTTTTTCCATGACGTGGCACCAGTGGCATGAAGCATAACCGATGGAGAGGAAGATCGGTTTGTTGGATTCTCGAGAAGCGGTGAAAGCCTCTTCGCCCCAGGGATACCAGTCCACAGGATTATGAGCATGTTGAAGGAGGTAGGGAGATTTTTCGTGTATCAGTCGGTTTGTAAATCGATCAGCCATTAAGTGCGTCCGCTTGTGCAAATTTTTTGAATCACGTTCGGTATATAGCAAAAACACTCGATGCGTCAAGTGTAAAAAAAATTTTTGAGCTTTGACTGGAGAAAGAAAAAAATGGCGTAGCAAATAGATAAATTTACTTGTTTTGAAAAGGAAAGTTGATTATGAGTCAATCCTTCAAGAAATTGTTATTAGATAAGGACTCAACCTATGGCAAATGAAGGAAAGCAACAAGGGTATAAGCCGGAGTACCAACCTTCCCCTCAAAAAGGAAATCAGAGAACGACAGCGGTAGTATTGAGCATTGTCACTTGCTTATTCATGTGTGCGTTAGGTTATGAAATTATTCAGTTGAATCAGCAGAAAGCCGCCGGGACTCCTCCATCTCCGGTGGGAAACAAAAGAGCGTCCGGAGAACCTTCCCGTCCCATTGCATATCGTGAATCCGTTTCAAGCGATTATGACGATGATGATGAGTACATGAATTACGAAATAAAAGCTTTGAGAGAGCAGAATCGACGTCAAGCAGCAAAAATCAAATCTTTGAAACAGGAAATTGTGAATCGTCTGCAGGAGCAGCACGATTTGAAGGCCACTTTATTCAAGCAAGAAGGCGACCCTAGGGACAAAGCCCGTATTGCGGAGCTGAATAACCAGTTGGCGCAGAAAGAGATGGTGACAATGCAGCTGCAGCACCAGTTGAAAGAACTGGAAGTTGAAAAGCAGCAATTTGATAAAAAGATGCTCCACGCCGAAGTGACGAAAGAGGCTTTGACAAGCATGTTGGAGCAGCAGCGTTCGGTTCGAGATCAGGAAATATCGAAATTAAAATCGCAAATTTCGACGCTGGAGAAGCAAAGGGAAGCTGAGAACTTGAACGCCACTTCAAGGATGTTGCAGTATGAAGACACGCAACAACGCTTGAGAGAATCTGTAGAAGACTCCAACTACGCCCACTTCTATTTGGAATCGGAAATCAATCACTTAAAAGAATCTCTAGCCAGCAGTCAGGAAGAGCGCAGAAGCCTCGAAAACGACCTCTTAGAACAACTGTACAACACAGTAGCTTCATTGGAATTGACCGAGTTGGAGACAGCTACGCTAAAAAATAAGCTACGCGGCGCCTATGTGAAACACAACAAATCGTTAAAAGAGAACAATCAGAAAATTTCGCGACTCGAAAAGGAAATTGCCGAGCATCGCAAGCATTTGAAAGAGAAAAATGCGTTATTCGATTCGATCCACGATGTTTATAGCGTTGCTCTCATCCAAACCAAAACAGAAATCGATGATGTCGCAAACCTTTATGAGGAAGAGAAAGAGAAGTCTCAGACATTAGAAAACGAGCTCGCAAAAGAGCGGGACGTTTTGCAAACTCTTCAACGCAACTATCGCAACTTAAAAAAGGACCGCAAGCTATCGTTAGAAGTCGAAAGGAAACTGGTGGATTCAAACGAAAAGATAGCGTTTTTGCAAGCCGAACTCGACGTTCAAAAATTTTCACTTGCTGAAAGAGAAAAGCATTTAGATCAACTCAATCAGGGAAGAACAGCGCTAGAGAGCAAATATCAAGATAAAATCCAGGAATTATCCGCTACACTGCACCATGAGCAGACCAACAAATCAAACATGGAAGTGCATATCGAATATCTATCCGGAAAGTTAGAGCTTGAAAATGCGCGTCATCAAACCACAAAATCAGCTCTTCAGGAGCTATCGTCAACATTGCACGATCTGGAATCTCAGGTGCAGCATACCGCACAAACCGAAGACGACTTAAAAAAGAGCAATGTCCGCGCTATAGCCCTCCAAAAAGAGTTGGAAAGGCAGCAAGAGCTCTTATCGTCAAAAGAGCAACAAATTGGCGTCAACTTACAAAAAGAGCAGGAAGCGATTGCGCGCTTGGAAAAAGAGTTAGAAGCGAACAAAGACGCTGTTTACGACAAGCAGATGCAGCTTTTAGCTATCGAACAATCGAAAAAAGAATTAGAGCAGCAGCTTCACACACACATTAAAAGTTTAACAAGTGAGTTGGAGCAGGAGCGCGCCTACATTGCATCTTTGGAAAATGAGTTGAGAGAAACTCAGAGTGAATTACAACAAGAGAAGCAAGCTCACGAATCGACAAAAACAGTCTACACCGACCTCAACACAACCAAAAAAACTCTTGAAGAACAAAACCGCTACAACGCCAGCTTGCAAAAATCGCTGGAGGAAAACAAGCAGAAGCTTGCGGAGCTGGAAGCCGAACTCGATATCCGCCAAGGCGTTTTGGAAACAAAGGATTACCACCTCCAATCTACTGTCATGAAGCAGTCTCAAGTCGTTTCACGACTCGAGCAAGAGCTTTCTCGCCACAAATCTGAACTGGAAGAGAAGCACCAAACCTTAAATCTTACCAGCGCGGAACAAAAGAAACTGGAGCAAGATTTAAACAATCGTATTACAGCGTTAACTCAAGAGTTGGCGCAGGAAAAAAAGCAGCATGACAATATCCTAAGCTCCGTAGAAAGAGAACTCAGCGTAGAAAAAACGCAAGTCGATACGCTGAAGCGACAAATTGCCACTCTCAACGAGCAGCTGGAAAAAGAACAAGCCTCTTATGCAACACTTAGGGAGACACTAGAAGAGTCGAGAATCTCGCTCATCGATCAAACGTCTCTTCAAGATGCCCTGAACGACCAACACCGCTATAGCGCAAGACTGGAAAAGTCTTTGGGCGAAAGCGTTTCGCGTGCTGAAACGCTGCAACGCTCTATCGACGAGCTTAACGCGCAACTGCAATCGAACGATCAACGCTACGAAAGTCTTCTCAAACAGGAGAAGCAAAACATTGTAAGCCTACTGCAAGAGCAGCAAGGAGCACAGAATTTGATTACTGCTCGAGAATACGAGATCCAGAAATTAAAGGAAGAGCTGAATCTGCAAGTGTCGCTAACAGAATCGTACGACAACAGAATCAAAGAGCTTCAAAATCAAGAGTCGGAACGCGTGTCGCAACTGAAAACACAAATCAACTCCTACGTTGCACTGGTCGACACCAAAGAGGAGATGCTACGCGAGTATAAACAGAGAGAAGAAGAAATTCACAACAGCTTGATGAATGAGATCGCTCAGTTGACCAACAACGTCGAAAGCGAAGCGCAACAATCGAAACATCTGCGTGACCAGATGCGTACAGTGGAAGAGCGTTATACTGCAGAACAGAATCATTCGAAGCAAATTCAAGAGCAATTAGAAAGAAGCGAACACACCGTCGCGACTTTGGAATCTGAATTGCGACAATTTCAAACCGAGAGGACTCACACATCCGAGAGAATTGCGGAGCTTGAAACGCAGCTCAATGAGCTATTGCGCAGTGCGAGAGCTAAAGAAACTGCAGATGCCAAGAGGTTCGACAGATTTAATCACCGGTAACAAAAGCGTAAGGGCGTTTAACGATATCTGTTCTCTCGATAAATGCATCCTGTCCTTTAAGCTCCATATCGGTTTCATCTTCGGGAACCTTCATTGCCCAACGCCCAAACCCTAAAGGCATGTTGTCGGGAATCCGCCAATCGGTGACGGTAAGGTAAGAACCAATTTGGCAGGTAAAGGCAATAGTGGGAACTAGTTTGTGAAATGCTCGTCTTTCCTCAATTACCAAATCATCACCCGCATTTCGAATACGTTGCGAGCCAACAATGATCTGTAAATTTAAATGACTATCAGCTTTTAGCTGCTCCAACTTTTTCATTGCCGGATTTGAAACAAAAGGAACGACGAGATAGATAGTGCGGGACTCATCGCTCTTCTTTTCGATCGCATGGATTGTCTCTACCAATTGAGTTCCACTGTAAGCGCAATCGTCAAAAAGAACGATGGGCATGCTGGGGTCTTCCGGTAAGGTCAATTGCTCCCGAGGAGTGTCAATATCATAACCGCTGACAGGATTAGTATTTTGATAACCTAATGTGATCCACGTAGATGGGGGTGTTGTCAGATTTTTTAATGCTAAAGAGGCAACCCATTGAGAGCTCTTCCCTGTTGCAAATCCGACTGCGTATATTTTGTGGGTAATTTCTGTGTTGAGTTGTTCTAAACACTGTTTTAGCGCGTCATCAAACATCTGCATGGTGATATGCAAAAAGTTCGTATCCCAAACCTTTCGGAAAGTTTGTTGGAAGTTCGCCGGCAAACGTGCAATGTAGCGTTCCAGCGCTTCATAATTGACAACTTGAATATCTTTTGAAGGGCGTTTTGGGCACACATGCAACGGAATCTCCCTCAGTTCCATGAGGATTTGTGTTTCAATGAGTTCCTTGGTGCTATAACCTTCAAAAGCAATTCTTGATTCATGAGGAATTTGATAAGGGATCTGTCGGTAAGCCTGTGGCGCAGAAGTGGAGGGTGCGGATAACGGTGGCGTGGATTGAATCTTTGTTCTTCCGACAAGAGATTCCCCCAATGCAAGCAATCCCAACACAGGAACAATAATAATAGAAGCTACGACAAGGATGATTCTGTTCACGGCGGTGAAAATTTTGTGATTTTCAGGGAGAGAATCGAAAGTTTTGTACAGGTGTCCCATAAAAGCAGAGAATTGTAATTGGATGGGTTGACTGCGGGTTAAAGTATTATTTTGAATAGTTAGTGACATAAATAAAACCTTGTTAAATTAAATAATTATTATATTAAAATAAAAATTGTTTGTAAATAAAATAATGGAAAAATTGGACATGGACGAGTTGGACCCAATGGTGTCAACTTAAGCATTTATGTCGACCTTTCAGGTCTCAGATTGTTGTTTTGATCTTACCCAGGTTTCCGTTCGCTGTGCTCACTCCAACCTGGGCTATGATATTCCGTCCCTACGGGACTTAACGCGTTTTCTATTACGACAATAGTTTTTGAACACGATTTCTGCAGCTGAAGCCCAAAGGGCTGAAATATCATAGCCCA
>CAMFKA010000049.1 GCA_945957185.1 uncultured Chlamydiaceae bacterium
GTAACGTAGTATCGATGTATCGTTGTATCGTTGTATCGGTGTATCGGTGTATCGCTCCATCGTTTATCGTGCTTCCTCGAATTATCTTTTTTCTGGATTTCTATCGTGCGACAAAGATAATGAAAATTTGCTTTATCAAACACCCCAAGGAATCATGAGCTCGTTCGCCATTGCCCCGGAAATTCAAGAAAAAATTAAAAACAAAAACGTTCTCCTTCAAGAATTCCAAAACTCTTCGCACCCGGGAGAGATTTTAGGATTCTCTCCGGAGACGCTCGCAAAGTTTTATCGTTCCGCTCACCATCTTTTGCAAGAGCGCCGTTACGATGAGGCATCCAAAGCTTTTTTATTTCTTGTTGTAGTCAATCCTTCCAACTTTGACTGCTGGCTTGGTTTGGGAATGTCGGTGCAAATGCTTGGCGACTTCGAGGGGGGGATCGATGCTTATGAAATGGCGGCTTTCTTAGATGTCGAGAATCCGGTTTCCTATTTCTACTTGTCCAAATGCTTTTTTGCGATGCATGACCGCGAAAATGCAAAACAAGCTTTAGAGATGGCTATCGAATATGCAGATGAAAATCCGGAATACTCGGCCCTCAAACACCAGGCTGTTGTAGCTCTAGGCTTGATCGATCAAGAGTTGGATTAGAGGGTGTTTACAAAGCATCCTGATCACACTTTGTAAACACCCTCTTAGGGATAAAATCGGATGTGCTTGCGAAGCGCGTAAATTCCATAAAGATTGATCAACAAGAGAATCCCTCCGGAAATCGAGATGACCATCAACGCTTTAGAAGACTCTACAGCGCAAAATAACGGTAGTGCTAAGCTGCCGTATGCGAAATAAAGCCACTTTCCTAGCTTGGGTGAGAGATACTCAGCGCAACGAATCCCTGTGCAAAAATAGGCGTTGATAGCGGTATAGCCCATAAAAAATAGGAAGATGGGCATGAATAGTTCCATGTAAGGGAAGTATTGGCTCAGGGCTGTTTGAATTAATATTGACGCATCAATCGGTTGATTCCACACCCCTGTCACCAGTACCAAAACAATACTCGTCGTACAAACAATGAAACTGTCGATGAAGATGTCGATAACTGAGAGGAGTGCCTGCTTTTCCGGTTGTGTTTCACTGCTTTCGCTGTGAAGGATGGAGGAGTACCCCACGCCGACGTCTCCGGCATAACAGCCGCGACTGATCCCTTGCGATACCGTTAGCATCACACCGCTTCCTGCAAAGGCTCCGGCGGCGGCATGGCCTGTGAATGCCGATGTAAATATCGTCGACAAGACCTCCGGTATCAAAGTGATATTAACGATTAATACCCATGTGCACATAGCGAGATAGCTCAAAAACAGCAGAGGAATCATTGTAAACGATATTTTTCCTACGCGTTGCACTCCACCCATGCACGTAAACAGAATCAATCCAAGCAAGACGATGACGACGGAAATTTTCGAGACGTGGAAATTGGTGGAAATGTTGTGCGCCATGACGCTGAATTGATAGATTTCGACGCTGTAGATGCAAAGGAGGACGCAGACGAGCTTTGGAACCCAATTACTTTTGAACACGTGTCGCAAAAAGACCATCGGACCGCCCTTATGGGAGCCTTTGGGGCATGAAATGCGGAAATGGACGCCTAGGAACACTTCGGAGTACTTGACGATCATTCCAATTAGCGCTGTAATCCAAATCCAAAAGAGGGCGCCGGGTCCTCCGATTTGCACTGCGGTGCAGATGGCGACGACGTTGCCGATTCCGGTAAAGCCTCCCACGCAATTAAAAAATGATTTTAAGGGGTGGACGCCATCGATACTATTTTTTTTGCTGAAAGATAGAAAGCCTCCAAAAGTACGCAGCAGTTGAGGAAGATGAAAGATTTGAGCGAATTTAGAGCGCGCTGATAACAAAAAACCGATCGCAAGCACAGCCGGAACGGCTAGGAATGTCCATAACAATTTATCGAACATAGATAAATAGAAGAAAATGTTATCTAACATTCCACTTTGTTTATTAAGTTAACAACGCCATTTTAGCACACTCCGGAAAAATCTACAATCGATTTTTGGATGCATAAGCATTTTGTCAAATTTCAAGAATATCGACAATCAAATTATTTGCCGATTTTGCTGATTGTGTGCTACGATTGCTCTGTATTAAACGAGGGAGACAAAAGAAATTATGCCACAACTTACCCCGGACACATTAAAAAAGCTCACCGAGCTTTCCCGAATCGACTGCACTCCGGAAGAGCAGGCTTCATTGCTGAGCGATCTCGACAGCATCCTTGGCTATATGGCGTTGTTGAACGAAATCGATACTTCGGAAGTTCCCCCTTGCAATTACGTCATCCCCCACGATAAAAATGTCACCCGCGATGATGTTGTCGGGCACACTCTTTCTAGAGATGTCTTCCTTAAAAATGCCCCTTCCCACACGGGCGGCATGATCCGCGTCCCGCCGGTCCTCAAATCCAACACATAAGGTCGAACCATGCATCGCTTATCCGCTATCCAATTACGAGATAAATTTTTAAATGGTGAACTTTCCGCTGTCGAAATCACCAAGCACTTTCTGGATCGCATCGACCGGTTAGATGGAAAAATTGGAGCTTTCCTCTCCGTTTTACACGACCGTGCTCTCGAAAAAGCAAAAGCTTTGGATGAAAAACGCGCTCGTGGCGAAAAATTAGGCAAGCTCGCTGCAATCCCGATCGGTGTTAAAGATAACATCCATGTCGAAGGGGTCACTTCCACTTGCGGTTCGAAATTTCTGTCCAACTACAACGCTCCGTTTTCTGCTACTGCGGTTTCGTTGCTGGAAAAAGAGGACGCCATCATCATCGGCAAGATGAATATGGATGAATTCGGAATGGGATCGTCCACAGAAAATTCGGCATACAAATTATCGAATAACCCTTGGAACCTAAAATGCACTCCGGGGGGGTCTTCCGGAGGCTCCGCAGCTGCGGTATCTGCAAGGTTGTGCTTGGTCGCTCTCGGTAGTGATACCGGAGGATCGATCCGTCAGCCGGCATCGTTGTGTGGGATTTTCGGATTCAAACCTACTTATGGACGCGTTTCCCGCTTCGGTCTTGTCGCTTTTGGATCTTCGCTTGATCAGATTGGGCCTCTCGCTGTCAATGCGGCGGATGCAGCTTTGGTGATGGAAGTGATGGGGCAGCACTGCGCGCGCGATGCAACGAGTATTCCCGAAGGACCCAGTGCGATTGTCGACACTTTACCCGAATCGCTGAAAGGAAAAAAAATCGGAGTGCCTTGGGAGTTTCTTAGCGGACTTGCCGAAGAGCCCAAAAAAATATTTATAGATTCTTTGGAGCGATTCAAAGCTCTCGGCGCCGAAATTGTCGATGTCGATCTGAGCATTTTAAAGTCTTCTCTCGCCGTCTACTACATTTTAGCCACGGCGGAGGCTTCGACAAACCTCGCCCGCTTCGATGGAGTACGCTACGGCGTGCGTTCTCCACGCGCGAAAACTCTCGACGATGTGTACGATTTTTCGAAAGAGGAAGGGTTTGGCACGGAAGTGAAGAGACGTATTTTGCTGGGGACTTACGTTCTGTCGGCGGGGTACCAAGATGCTTATTACCGCAAAGCTCAACGGGTGCGCACTTTGATCATTCGCAGTTATGAAAAAGCGTTTGAAGCGTGTGACTGTGTGGTCACTCCGGTCACTCCTTTCGCTGCTTTTGAATTGGGATCGATTAAAGACCCTCTACAAATGTATTTAGAAGATATTTACACGATTTCCGCAAACCTCGCCGGCGTCCCTGCCGCTAGCGTACCTTGTGGATTTAGCTCCGAAGGGAAACCGATTGGAATCCAAATTCTTGGACCGCAAAAGCACGATGTCAGAGTGTTCCAATTTGCGCATGCGTTCGAAAAACACGTCCACCTCAATAACCTCCCCCCAATAGCAGAATAGGAGAACGATTTATGGCACATTCACATTCCGATTGGGAAATTATTATCGGTCTTGAAATCCACGCGGAGCTTAATACGAAGTCCAAACTCTTTAGTGTGGCACCTAACCGCTTTGGCGACGAACCAAACGTCAACATCACCGAAGTATGCACGGGGCAGCCCGGAGCGCTTCCTGTTCTCAACAAAGAGGCGATCAAAAAAGCTGTTCAGTTCGGCTGCGCGATCAACGCGAAAATTCCTCCCTTCAGCAAATTTGATCGAAAATCGTACTTTTATCCCGATAGCCCACGGAATTTTCAGATCACTCAATTTGACGAACCGATTGTTATCGGCGGCGAAGTTGTCGCAGAGGTCGATGGTGTCGAAAAAACTTTTGCAGTCGATCGCGCCCACTTGGAAGATGATGCGGGAATGTTGAAGCATTTTTCGAATTTTGCCGGAGTCGACTACAACCGCGCAGGGGTTCCGCTGATCGAAATTGTTTCGAAACCGTGCATCCATTCCGCAAAAGAGGCTTCAGCTTATGCGATGGCCGTTCGTGCGATTTTGCAGTACATCGACGCCAGCGACTGTAACATGGAAGAGGGATCCCTCCGTATGGATACCAACATCTCTGTGCGTAAAAAAGGGGAGCAGGGGTTTCGCAACAAAATCGAAATCAAAAACATGAACTCCTTCAGCTACATGGAAATGGCGATCGAAGCGGAAGTAAAACGGCAGATTCGAGAGTACGAAAGCAATCCAAACAAAGATCCAAACGAAGTGATCCAACAGTCGACCTACCGTTGGGATCCGGAGAAGAAGCAAACGGTGCTGATGCGTAGAAAAGAAGCTGCCGACGATTACCGCTACTTCCCTGAGCCTGATCTTCCTCCCATTCTGGTGTCACAAGCGTTTGTGGACGAAATCAAAAATGCCTTGCCGGAACTGCCTTTGCAAAGAGAGCGTCGCTACGTCCACGATTTGGGTCTGGCTGCCGATAGCGCTTTCATTTTGGTGAGCGAAAAGAAATTGGCGGATTACTTCGAAGAGGCTTTGAAAACACACCACAACCCAAAAATCGTTTGCAATTGGATCATTACAGAATTTGCGGGACGCTTTAAAGAGAGCGGTAAATCGCTTCATGAAACAGCAATCCTCCCTGCTCATGTGGGCGCTTTGGTTAAATTGATCGACACGAAAGTGATCACCGGAAGGATTGCCAAATCCGTTGCCGACGATATGGTGGCAAAGCCGGGGACAGCTCCGGAGGAGATTGTCGCTGCAAATCCCGACTACCAACCCGTCCACGATACGGGAGAGATTGCAATTTTAGTCGACAAAGTGCTGGCGGAAAATCCTCAATCGGTTCAAGACTATAAAGCGGGAAGAGAGAAAGCTTTCGCGTTCCTGGTCGGTCAAGTGATGAAGCTGTCGAAAGGGAAGGCTTCCCCCGATGTTGTTAACGAACTCTTAAAATCGAAAATGTGAGATTTATGAGAATCATCCCTCAAGATATTCCCAAACGAAGCCCTCAGTGCTGTCACTGCCAAGGGGCTTTCGTGAAAGGGGGAGAACTACTTTCTGTACTCTTGGAGGAGTTCCCATTTCGTTCCGATTACTGCATTTCGTGCATCGATTTTGCCCCCAAAGAGCTTCCCAAATGGCGCAGCCGAGTTCCGCAAAAGCAAAAGTCACCGTATGCTCACCTGAAAAGAGACGAGCGAGCGCTGGCGCTATTCCGCGATCTGTTAAAGGAACCTGCCGATCGATGGGGAGAAATTTTTATCCTCGCGCAGTACCTTGAAAGGGAAAAAATCTTGATTCTCAGGCAAGACGGAGTTTCTACTCAAGGGATTCCGTTGTCCATTTACGAGATCGCTGCAACAGAAGAGTTGTTCCGCATTCCTCGGTTAGACCCAAGGGCTTTGCCGCTAGAGCAAATCCAGGCATCGTTGGCGGAGCAACTGGCGCAATAGGGGGAGGGGTCCAACTCCACCGAGTCTTGTTTAAATTATTAGAAATCAATCTTCAAGGAACGATAGCAAGACAACGCGGAGGCGCGGGGACGCAGGGACGCGGAGAAATTCAAAAGTGGTAAAGAGGATTCTATTGTCTATAAAAAATCACAATCATATGCTTTTATAAAAGAAAAAACTCCGCGTCCCTGCGTCCCCGCGTCTCCGCGTTATCCAGTTCCTTTCGTCGGATGTTAATTTTCAATAACATAAGAAATATAATGGATTAGATTGACGACATTGCCCATTCCCTCACCCGAACTTCTTGGTCAGGTACTCCAGGTAGGGCTTTTCGGACAACTCTTTTCCTGTCACTTTCTTGAGCAGCTCTTTGCTGCGGTACTGCATGCCGTACTGATGCACGTGATCTTTGAGCCACTTCCGTATGAATAGGAGCTCTCCTTTTTCGACGCTTTCGGCCCAGTGGGGGTGCTCTTTTTCGAAGGCTTCAAAAAGCTGCGCCGCGTAGATGTTCCCTAAAGTGTAAGTGGGGAAATACCCAAACGATCCCATCGACCAATGGATGTCTTGCAAGCACCCTTCGGAATCTTTTTGTGGTCGTACGCCTAGCAGGTCTTCCATTTTGTCGTTCCAGGCTTTGGGTAGGTCTTCCACTTTGAGTTTGCCTTCGATGAGATCTACCTCCAATTCAAATCGCAAAATGACGTGAAGGGGGTAGGTGACTTCATCGGCTTCGATACGAATAAGAGAAGGTTCCACTTTATTCAAGGCAGCGTAAAACTGTTCCAACGAAATGCCTTCTAATCCGAACTCTTTCTGCAGTTGAGGATAAAAGTGCTTCCAAAACGGTTTTCCGAGGCCGATACGGGTTTCCCACCAACGGGACTGCGATTCATGGACTCCGAGCGAAATGGCTTTCGCTAGTGGAGTGCCGAATTGTTCTACAGGTAGACCGGCTTCATAAAGAGCGTGCCCCCCTTCGTGGAGGATGGCCATGAGGTTGCTCATCAATGATGTGGGGTGAATGCGTGTGGTGATTCTGTTGTCGGTAGGGTGTGGAGAAGAGGAGAAGGGGTGTGCTGAGAGGTCTAATCTTCCGTCTTTGAAGTCGAAGCCCATCGCTGTTAACAATTTCTTGCCGAAAGCGAGCTGTTTGTCGTGATTGAAGGTTCCAAAGAGAAAGGAATCGTCCACAGGGCCTCGCTTACCGATCTCTTTTAGCAGTTCTTTGATTTTGACTTTTAGTCCGCTAAACAATTTTTTAATGTCGGCAGTTTTGGCTCCAGGTTCATAAAGGTCTAGCAATGCATCGTAGGGGTGGTCTTCGTATGTCAGGTATTCGGCTTTCTTTTTGACCGCTTCGATCATTTTGTTGAGTGCGGGAGCGAAATGGGAGAAGTTGTTTTTCTCTTTTGCCTCCCTCCACAGCACCATAGATCTTGAACAGAGTTGTGCGAAATCTTCCACAAACTGTTGAGGGAGTGCCGATTCAAGCAAGTAAGCTCTACGCCACTCCCTAAGTGCGGCGTGCTCCCTTTCTGTGAGGTTTTTGGCGCGCACCTCTCCGCTCTTCAAATCGATCAATTTTTCGAGTTCGGCTTTAAAAGCCGAGGAGGTTTGCTCTTGATGGATGATTCCTGCAAGGGTTTTGAGTTGCTCGGCACGCGCTTCTTCCGCTCCTTGCGGCATATAGGTTTCTTGATCCCACCCTAATATCGCTTGGATGCTGTTTAAGGTTTCGATTTTCAGGGAGTGTTGTTTTAATTTTTCGTAGTCTGTGTTCATTTTAACTCTCTTAGTTGTGTGGTTTGTGCTTCTTCGACAATGAAGAAGCGCTGGATACGAGGTCCTAGGCAGCTGATGAGCTCGTGAATAATGGAGTTGCCGCTCAAGGCTACATCTTCGGGGGGAATCAAATTGCCGTGGTCGTCTTCTCCAAAAATTAATACCGAGTCACCAACGCCGACATCGGGGATGTCGGTGACATTGACCATGACGAAATCCATGCAGATGTTTCCAACAAGAGGAGCCTTTTGCCCTCTTATCAGAGTGTACCCTTTCCCGCTGTAGTTGCGGTGGAGTCCGTCGTAATACCCCATGGGGATGATGGCGATGATTTCGTTGTCCCTGGTTGCGTGGTAGCGCCGCCCATAACTGACTGATTCGCCCTTTTTGCAGGTGTTGAGAGCGACGATACGGGACTGAAGGGAGACGGATAATCGCAACGGTGTGGTTTGGGAGGCTTTACTGCTGTAAAGGCCGTAAGCAGCTAGTCCGATGCGCGCCATGTTGTATTGGGGCCAATCGAAACGGAGCAATCCTCCGGAGTTGGCGGCATGTTTCCAGTGGGGGTCTATCCCTTCTAGGTAAAGTGCGTAGATGATGTTGTCGAACGTTTCGATTTGCTGAAATGTGAATGCGTCTTGAGTGGGATCGTCGGAGCAGGCGAGGTGCGTCATAATCCCTTCAAAGGCGACATACGGGGAGTAGTGGATTTTCCGCGCAAGAGGTAGCGCCTCTTGAGCGGGAATACCAAACCTCTTCATGCCGGTATCAATATGGAGATGGACTTTAAGGGGCTTTTTGGGAGTCTCGGCTTCTATCGTTTGTAATGTCTCTTCATCGCTAAGTCCTATCTCTACATCCCACTCCAACGCTTTTTTCACTTCATAGGGAGGCACATGAATGACAAAGATGGATTGCGTGACGCCGGCGCGTCTCAAGGCGATCGCTTCATCCATGCAAGACACCCCTAGAATATCAATGCCGCAGGTGCCTAAAAATCGTGCGATCTGTAAATCATCCATCCCATAGGCAAAAGCCTTGACCATCACCATCAAACGGGTGTTATGGCCACATTTTCTCTGGAGGGAAATCAAATTTTCTCTGATGGCGGCTAAATTGATCACGCATCGGTTGTTGGGGAGGTCTGCAGGGTAAATCTTTGCAGCCGCGCGTATCAATACGGCATCGTGAGGGCGTAATTGATCTTCGATCTGCCGGAGCTCGCCTTTGGGGTTTTCTCCGGAAATAAAATAGTGCTTTCCATGCGGTGCCCACTTCCGGATTAGGTCAATCGAAAAGCGTCGTTCGGCGGAAAGGGGTTCGTTGATGTAAAGAACGCCATTGGGGGCTTTCCAAATCTCTGTACGAATGGGTTCGGGAGAAAATAGCCTCAACTGCTCTCTGATGTGCTCTTCCGGTGCTCCGCACAGCTTTGCTCCTTTTATCAACATGTTAAGAAGGTCGATAATGTAGTGAAAGCAGTGATGCGCTTGACCTTCAATCGTGCCGGGTTCGGTGAATGCGACTTGGTATTTCAATGGGGCAACGCCCGGAGGGGAAAGGGGTTTAGCGTGGGGGAGCTGTGTGTGCGGTTCACTCCATAAAATGTTGTTTGGGTGATGCTTGAGCGACTGATGATTGGGGATTAGTCTCCAGCCGCCTTCTTTGACTGTTCCCAATAGCACATCGATTTCGGATGCAATTTTTTCTTCGCTATAGAATGTAGCGATATACCTTCTGGCTATCCTGGTGATGATGATATGGTCGGGAGCGACAATTTCTCCGAGACGTCTGAGCTCTCCCACTTCGGAGGCTCCCATTTCAATGATGCCGATTTCATGCTCCGGACGCAGCTGCAGAAGGCTTAGGGGGACTCCAATTTGGCTGTTGTAGCTGCCGGGCGAGATGAACGTTTTTTTGTGCGACCCTACAACTTTTCCTAAAAGGTCTTTAAGCATGGTTTTTCCATACATCCCTGCGATGCCAACGAGTGGAGTGTTTAATCTCTTTCGATGGGAGTGCGCTAACTGCTGTAGTGCTTTAAGAGGGTCTTTAACGCGAATAATTAATGCTTCATCGATTTGTTCGGCAAAGTCTTCTTTGACGATGGCTCCGATAGCTCCGTTTTTGATGGCTGTTCCTACGAACGCGTGACCGTCTGTTTTAGTCCCGGGTAATGCGACAAAGAGCGTGCGGGCATGATGAATTTCACGCGAGTCGATGGTGACAGCGTCAATTGTTGTGCCGAAGGGTAAAGAATTGTTCCAAAAATGTAGGTCTATCACGGGTGTTACCTCACCCGCATATACTTCCATAAAGGGTAAATTCCCGCAAGGAGTAGCGGAGTGAAAAGTGCCGTATAAGGGTGGACCAGTTGCCGTTTAGCGATCACTTCGCCGGCATCAAAGACGAGATAGAGTGCGACAAGGGCAAAAATGGAGCAGGCGTAGATCATGAAAACAGGAATTTGCCTGCCAAAAACAACACAAAATGGAGCAGTTATGAGGATGGCGAAGAGGGATAACCAAGGCAGCAACATCTTCTTTGTGAAGGCGGTGAGGACTGCCGCTTCTTTTTCGCTCTTGGGTGATTCGGGCAGCTTCTGTAATAGATGGGAAATGGAGAACAACGTCGGTTGCGCAATCGTTTCCATCAACTGATTTTTATTCAGGTTCAAGTCATTCAATGCCAACGTGTCATGAGTGTTGACGACTCTCAAATGACCCTCTTTTTGCCGTTTCAATTGCTCGACGCCAAATCCTATGGGGGGGACAGAAAATGGAGTCAACGTCTCCATACGTGTGATGTCATCAGTGGAGCGAACCCAAAATATGTCTTTGAACTGCTCTTGATCTTCTAAATACGACTGGAAAATCAACAACGAACCATCAGCGAGTTGTATGTGATGCGCCGTCGGGATTCCACGCTTTTTCTTCTTCAAAATGGCATATCTGTCTTCGATCGATTTGATATGGCGCGATGCGATCGGTTGTAGCCACTCTTCATTCGCATAGGAAAGGAGTGTCATCGCGAATCCGACAACGAGGAAAGGGGTCAATAGCGATCGCAGGCTGTATCCTCCGGCCATTAAAGCGACGAGTTCGCTGCGGCTATTGAAAAGAAGTAACGTTCTTGCTGTCGCTAACAGCAGTCCAAACGGGACGATGATATCGTAGCGACGGGAGAATTCGCTGAGGTAATAAAAAGTGATGTCGCGCAGGCCAAAGCTACCGTGCCCATGGTTCATGCTGCTGGTATGACCGGAGTAATCGATGAGGCAGTAAAGGCCGTAAAAGCAGAGTAGAAACAAGAAGAAAGTTTTAAAAAACTCTTTCAGGAAGTAGCGGTGCCAAATTTTCATGCTTCCACTCCTCGTGAAGAGCGCCATATGGCGTATATGGATGCGGTCCAGATCAATAGATGAGGTGCCGTATAAAGTGCGATGGCTGCTTCTACGTGGTGGTCCATTCCTTTGGCGACGAAGTAGGAGATGAGATAAAGCGTGGAGAGAACGATGACGATAGCGATTCGTTTGCTGCTTTCCTTTCTTCCAATGTGGATGCCGAAGGCGCATCCTAGCAACGTCAAAGTGAAGACGGATAACGCTCCGGATACTCTTCTAGCGATCTCTATCCATCCTCTATACTGTGTGCGCTT